>DASXXY010000322.1:0-7279 GCA_036502805.1 Gaiellales bacterium
GGTCGTGCCGTTGTCCATGTACGGGTTCTCGATCGGATCGACGTCGATCGCGAGTCCGTACGCGTGCTGCGACCAGTGGCTCGAGCCGGTCGCGTTGCGGCAGTTGAACGAGGAGGTGTTGTCGGCCTCGATCGAGTTGAAGTCGGAGCCGCGGTAGGCCTCGATCGGGATCATCCGCCGCACCGGGAAGCGCGCGGCGTACAGCTGCCCGAACGCTCGCGCCACCGTCGTCGCGACGCTGCTGTTGACGATGATCGCGCCGGGATGCGCGTGCCCGTCGAAGCCGACGTACGTGACCGTCACGCGGCGCAGGGCCGAGAGCGGCACCGGGCAGCCGGGCCGCCAGACCGACGGCGTCATCGCACGCCGCTCGGCCGCGCTGATCGCGGCCACCTGCGAGTGGTAGGCGGGCAGGGCGGCCGGCGCCGCGGCGATCACAGCGCGGCGGCGCGCACCGCGCCCGTGGCAGCGAGCTGCTGCTCCTCGGCGCGGTAGGACGAGCGCACGAGCGGGCCCGAGAAGACGGAGCCGAAGCCCATCGCCTCGCCCTCCTCGCGGAAGCGGCGGAACGAGTCGAGCGGCACCCAGCGGGCGAGCGGGAGGTGGCGCTCGGTCGGCTGCAGGTACTGGCCGATCGTGACGACGTCGACGCCGTGGGCGCGCAGGTCGCGCAGCGTCTCCACGATCTCGTCGTCCGTCTCGCCCATGCCCGCGACGATGCCCGACTTGACCATCAGCGGCCCGCGCTCGGGCCAGGTGGCCCAGACCTCGCGCGAGCGGCGGAGCAGCCAGAGTGCTCGCTCGTAGTCGCCCTTGATGCGCACGCGCGGCTGGATGCGCCGCACCGTCTCGATGTTGTGGTTGAAGACCGTCGGGTGGGCCTCGAGCACGGTCAGCAGCGACTCCTCCTCGCGGCCGAGGAAGTCGGGCGTGAGCACCTCGACGCCCGCGCCGGGCAGGCGCCGGCGCAGCGCGCGGATCGTGCGCGCCCAGTGCTCGGCGCCGCGGTCGTCGAGGTCGTCGCGGTCGACGGACGTCACGACGACATGGCGCAGCCCCATGCGCTGGGCGGCCGCGGCCAGGCGGCCGGGCTCGAGCGGATCGAGCGGCTCGCCGCGCTTGGCCGAGTTGACGGCGCAGTAGCGGCAGGCGCGCGTGCACGTGTCGCCCATGATCTGGAACGTCGCGGTCCCGCTGCCCCAGCACTCGCCGATGTTCGGGCAGCGCGCCTCCTCGCAGACCGTGACGAGGCCCTCGCCGCGGACGATCGTGTCGAGCTCGTCGTAGCGCGAGTCGGCGGTGCGCAGCCGCACGCGCATCCACGGCGGTCGCTCGTGTGCGAGCTCTCCCCAGGGCATGCCCTCAGCCTACGCCTTCAGCCTCGGAGCTCGATGAGCTCGAAGAGGTTGCCGTCCGGGTCGCAGAAGCCGGCGAAGCGCCCACTCTCGGAGTCCTTCACCGTGCCCATGAGCTGCACGCCGCGCCCGACGATCTCGCCCACGAAGCCGTCGAAGTCGTCCACCTCGAGCCGCACCAGGATGCCCGCCTGCTCGAAGAACGAGCGGCCGCGCTCGCGCGGCCGCGCGCCGCCCTCGACCCGCAGCTCGAGTCCGTCGCGGCGGGCCCAGAAGCCGTCCTCGTCGTGCTCGAGCAGCATCGCCAGCGCCGTCCCGTAGAACTCCTCGGCGGCGCCCATGCTGGACGCGAAGATCGTGATCCCGGAGTGCAGGCGCATCAGACGGGGATCGCCGAGAGCTCGAGCTCGAAGACGCGCGCGAGCGCGTCGAGCACCGGCGTGCGCGCGTCCGCGACCGAGACGTCGCGCCCGAGCTCCCGGGCGACACTCGTGAACGCCGTGTCGTCGAGGCCGCAGGCACGGAAGCGGGCGAAGGCGCCGAGCTCGCAGTCGACGTTGAGCGCGAAGCCGTGGCGCACGACCCAGTTGTCGGCGCGGATGCCGAGCGACGCGATCTTGCGCTCCCCGACCCAGACGCCGACGTGCTCGCGATCCTCCCCCGCGACCGCCTCGATCCCGAGCGCGGCGAGCGCCTCGATCACGACCTGCTCGAGATCGTGCGCGTAGCGGCGCAGATCCTTGCCGTGGTCGCGCAGATCGAGGATGGGGTAGCAGACGAGCTGGCCGGGCCCGTGCCAGGTGGAGCGGCCGCCGCGGTCGGCACGCACGACCTCCCAGCCGAGCGCGCGGTAGGCGTCCTCGCCGCCGATCAGCTCGGCGGCGGCGTCCGAGGCCCGTCCCAGCGTGAGCGTCGGCGGGTGCTCGCAGAGCACGATCGTGTCCGGGATCGCGTGCTGCGAGCGCGCGGCCGAGAGCTCCAGCTGGAGGCGGTCGACGTCCGCGAACGGGCGCGGCTCCGCGAGCAGGTCGTAGACGTAGGCGGGGTGCGGCTCGTCGCTCATCAGGCGCTCGGGTCGGGCAGCGCCGGGGTCGGCAGGTCCTTCGCCGACGTGCCCGTGTTGAGCGACGGCACCTGCTCGGGCCCCGTGCCGCGATAGACGTCGCGGTAGCTGATGATCGCGCCCAGCACGCGCGGGTTCCACTTCTTGCAGATCATCGCGCGCTGCCAGCTCGTGATCGTCGCGCCGGCGGGCGGGACGTCGGCCGGGCGGCCCGGCACGACGAGCATGAACGGCGGCGAGTCGGCCCACAGGCGCACGACCTTCGTGCCCGCGGCGGTGCTGATGCCGAGCCCCAGGTGGATGACGATGCCACCGTGCTCGAGGTTGTGCACCTCGTAGGCGTAGGGCACGGGGTTCTTGTAGAAGCCCCAGTCGGCCCACAGCGGCCTGTGGTGCCCGTTCGTCGGTGGTCGCGGCACCTTGCTGTAGTCGGGGTTGGGGACGTGCAGCGGCTGGATGTCCGAGATCAGGAGGTGGATGCCGACGGCGCTCGGATCCGAGCGCAGCCGGCAGCCGGCGGCCTTCGCGGCCTTCGCGACGGCGGGCGCGAACGAGGGCGCCGGGCCCTCGCCGAAGCCGACGCTCGAGCCGCGCATGAACGTGCTCGGATCGATCGACTTGATCGAGAGCGTGTCGGACGGCTGGGTCGTCGCCGAGGTCGTCGTGACGCCGCCCGCCTGCGTCGCGGCGGTCGCGTCGTCGCCCGCCGAGGCTGCCGTGTCGGTGCTCGAGCTGCCGCTGCCGGAGCCGCAGCCCGCGAGCAGGAGACCCCCGGCGAGCAGCGCGAGTGCGCGGCGTGCGATCACGCCGCGCACTCTAGAAGCTCCGCGCCGCAGGGACTGCCGGACGGCTACAGATCGTCCTGCAGGAAGCGGTCGACGAGCGCGAGCCCGGCCGTCTTGTCGGCCAGCTTGTAGGCGAGCCCGGTCATGCGGTGCGAGTCCTGGAGATAGAAGCGCTCGTACAGCTCGCCGCGCGAGCCGAGGTCGGAGCCGATCAGGTCCCAGGCCAGCCGGAAGAGGCGGATGCGGTCGCGGGCGCCGGCGCCGCGCGCCTGGTAGTACTGCTCGATCTCGCCTGCGAGCGGCCCGTCGACGTCGGCCAGCGACGGCGTCGCCATGAAGCCGGCGCCGCCCACGAGGCGCGTCAGCTCGAACGCGCGTGGGATCCACTTGGGCATGAAGCCGCGCAGCGCCACGAGCGGGCGCTCGTCCGGCGTCCAGGCCGTACCGTCGGGCCCGGCGCCGTACGAGCCGGCCTCGGAGGCGATCACGCCCGAGCGCGTCATCTCGACGTAGCTCCAGATCTCGCCGAGCTTCTCCTGCACGTGGTCGAACGTGTTCACGCCCGTGAGCTCGGTGATCGCGTGCGCGAGGCCGAACGTGAGCTCGAGCTTCGTCCACGCGCGCGTCATCGCCTGGTTGACGATCTGCGCGCGCCAGTTCGTGTCCGAGATGACCTCGTCGTAGCCGACCGTGTCGCCGTCCATGAAGACACGGTCGTGCGGGACGACGACGTCGTCGAAGATGATCATCCCGTCCTGCTCGTCGAAGCGCGACGAGAGCGGGTAGTCGAACGCCGGGCGCGGCTTCGCGAACGAGTCGCGCAGCACGACCCTGAGGCCGGGCGTGTTCATCGGCAGCGCGAAGCAGAGCGCGTAGGCCGTGTCCTCCGGGCGCAGCGGGCTGCCCGGGTAGATCGAGATCTCGTCGGCGTAGGGCGCGAGCGTCGCGAGCATGCGCGCGCCGCGGACGACGATGCCCTCGGACGTCTCGCCCACCTTGTGGAGCGCGATCTCGCCGGCGCCGGCGGCGGCGTCGGGCCGCGAGCGGTCGACCTGCGGGTTCATGATCGCGTGCGTCGTCGAGAGGTCGTGCTCGCGCATCAGCTCGTAGTAGCGGACGAGATTCGCAGCGCCCTGCTCGTTGCCGCGGCGGGCCCACACGTCGGCGCGCGCCGCGAACAGCGCGAACGTCACGTTGAGGTAGTCGGGCGCGCGGCCCATCACGCCGCCGTGGTACTCGGCCATCGCGCGCATGCCGATGCGGCGGCGCTCGAGATCCTCGCGCGAGCGCGGCTGCAGGAAGGAGACGTTGACGGGCTTGCCGGTCGTCGGCGACTCGTAGAGGCACGCGTCGGCGTGCTCGTGGCACCAGTCGAACCAGCCCGCGAGCCCGCGGGCCGCGCCGCCGAGGAGCGGGTGGCCGACGACGTCCTCGACCTTCCGGCCGTCCATCCAGACCTCGCGCCCGTCGTTGCGCAGCCCGTCGAGGAACTGCGCCCCCGTGCGCGCGCCGCCCGGCGCCGCCGTCACGTCAACCGCCATCTCACGTGCCTCCTCGGAGTGTTGTCACGAGCGTGCGCAGGAGCGCCGCGAGCTCGCTGCGGGCCGCGGGAGCGAGGCCGGCGCAGGCCAGCGACTCCTCGGCGTTGAAGCGCGGGAAGAGCTCCTCGAACGTCGCCTCGCCCGCGGGGGTGAGCGCGACCGTGCGCAGGCGGGCGTCGTGGTCGTGCCCGCGCCGCTCGACGAGGCCGCGCCGCTCGAGCGTGTCCGTCACGCCCGAGACCGTCGGCCGCGAGACGCCCATGCGGGTCGCGAGGTCGCGCGTCTCGTGCGGCCCCCAGACCCACAGGCAGAACAGCATCGTGAAGCTCGACCAGGTCAGCCCCTCGCCCTGGAGCGCCGTCGCCTCGAGCCGCGAGCGCAGCGCGGCCGCGGCGCGGAAGATGTCCTGCACGACGACCATCGCCGACACGTCCAGCCCGCTGTCGGCCGTGCGCGCGAGCACGTCGACCTCCTCGGGCAGCAGCTCGGCGGTGAGAGAGACCATTAGGCACCTAACGATAGCCAGCGGCTACGGAACGTGCAAGTCCGCGCACCCCGGGGCGCAACACGGGGGTCTGACCCGCAACGTGTGGGCCTGACCCCCGTGTTGCAGGTCTGACCCCGGATGTTGCGGCGGGCTCCGAGGCCACTGTCCCGCCCGAAGCCGGATCGCGCGCTCCGCCGGGCAGCGGGCCGACCCGCGGCGGCGCGCAGGCCGACAGCCGGCGGAATCGGCCTGGCCAGGCGGTCTGTCACCTCGGGGTCAGGTCCGCAACACCGGGGTCAGACCCGCACGTTGCGGGTCAGACCCTCGTGTTGCGACGGACTCCGCCGCACGCCGGGCATCTACGCTAGGCGCGTGAAGGTCGCTGCGCTCTACGACATCCACGGCAACGACGACGCGCTCGCGGCCGTGCTGGCCGAGCTCGAGGCGCTCGGCGTCGATCTCGTCGTCATCGGCGGGGACATCGCCGGCGGCCCGTTCCCGAACGAGACGGCGGACGCCGTGCGGGCGCTCGGCGACCGCGCGCTCGCGATCCGCGGCAACGGCGAGCGCGAGCTCGTCGAGGCGCGTCTGCGGCTCGACTCCGGCAGCGAGCGCATCGATGCCTCCGACGTCTGGTCGTCGCGCACCCACTGGGCGGCGGGCGAGCTGGATCAGGCCCGTCTCAACTGGATGCGCGCCCTGCCGCCGCTCTCGTCGGTCGAGATCGACGGGCTCGGCGACGTGCTCTTCTGCCACGCCTCGCCGCGCAGCGACGAGGAGATCATCACGCCGCTCTCGAGCGAGCAGCGCATCGCGCCGATGTTCGAGGGCGTGGCGCAGCGCACGGTCGTCAACGGCCACACCCACGCCCAGTTCGAGCGGCGGATCGGCGGGACGCGGCTCGTCAACGCGGGCAGCGTCGGCATGCCCTACGAGGCGAAGCCGGCCGCCTACTGGGCGCTGCTCGGGCCGGACGCCGAGCTGCGCAGCACGCTCTACGACGTCGAGCGGTTCGCCGCGCGCGTGCGCGCGACGAGCTTTCCGGAGGCGGAGGGCTTCGCCGACTGGATCACGGAGCCGCCGGGCGCCGACGAGGCGCACGAGTTCTTCGAGCGCATGGCGACGACCCCGCCGCCGGCGGGCTGACGCCTCTAGCCGGCGCTGCTCCACGCGCCGCCGCCGGCGAGCTTGGCCTCGATGCCGTCGAGCAGCAGGTCGAGGCCCTGCTCGAAGCGCGACTCCGCCGTCATCACGTCGACGATCAGCTCCCACGTCTGGCGCGTGTCGGCGTCGCCGAAGAGCGCCTGGATGTGCGGGTAGTCGCCCGAGCGGATCTGCAGCTCGAAGTGGGGCAGGAGCCCCTCGATCAGCTCGTCGGTCGCCCTCGCCGTCAACGCGGCGGTGACCTCCGCGGAGCGGAAGACGTAGCCGAAGACGTAGTCGTCGACGATCCCCATCAGCTCGAGCTTCGCGCGCGTGTCGATCTCGAGCGAGGCGACGGCGGCCAGTGACTGCTCGAAGTGGCGCAGGCCGTTCGGGCCGCCGTTCGAGTCGGTCATCGCCCGGAGCGCCCAAGGGTGGCGCAGGAAGGCGGCGTGCGACGAGCAGGCGATCATGCGCATCGCCGCGCGCCAGGTCGCGGGGAGCTCGCCGTCCGGGATCAGCACCTCGCCCATGATCGCGTCGTCCATGAGGTCGATCAGGTCGGCCTTCGTGCGCACGTAGTGGTACAGCGTCATCGTGCCGGCGCCGACCTCCTCCGCGACGCGGCGCATCGAGACGGCGTCGAAGCCCTCGCGGTCCGCGATCGCGAGCGCCGCCGCCGCGATCTGCTCACGGCTGTGGCGTGGCTTGCGCGTCCCCGGCTCGGGGCGATCCCAGATGGAGCTCACGTGACCTCGCGATTTGACATTCGTACAGTGTACCGCTAGCTTAGTCGTATGCCGTACGCCAATTCCATACAGAGTACGAAAACCATACCGGACGGCGTCTACGCCGAGTCCCTCAGCAAGCGCTTCGGAGACGTCGAGGCATTGCGCGAGGTCTCC
>DASXXY010000323.1:0-5791 GCA_036502805.1 Gaiellales bacterium
ACGGCCAGCAGCAGGCCGCGCAGCTTGGGGTCGCGCGGCGGACCGACGGCGTCGCGCGCATGCTCGAGCAGCGCGCCGTAGCGCACGCCCGCGGGGCAGACCGGCTCGCAGGCGCGGCAGCCGAGGCAGAACGAGAACTCCTCGCGGACGTCGTCCTCCGCGAGCGTGCCCGCCTCGAGCGCGCGCATCAGGTTGATGCGGCCGCGCGGCGACGACGACTCGTTGCGCGTGTCCTGGTAGGTCGGGCAGGCCGAGAGGCAGAAGCCGCACGAGATGCACGTGCGCAGGAGGTCGTCGGGGAAGAGGCCGCGCCCGGCGTGCTCGCTGTCGGTCGCGCTCATGGCACGGCCTTACCCGGATTGAGCAGTCCGAGCGGGTCGAACGCGCGCTTGATGCCGCGCAGGAGATCGATGCCGACCGGGCCGAGCCGCTGCTCGAGGTACGCGAGCTTCGTGATGCCGACGCCGTGCTCGCCCGTGATCGTCCCGCCGCGCGCGAGCGCCGCCGTGAAGATGCGGTCGAACGCGCGGTGGACGCGCGCGACCTGGTCGGGGTCGCGATCGTCGATGCAGCACGTCGGGTGCAGGTTGCCGTCGCCCGCGTGGCCGAAGACCGCGATCAGCAGACCCTCGTCGGCCGCGATCGCCTGCACGTCGCGCACCATCGCAGGGAGCTCCGAGCGCGGCACGGTGACGTCCTCGAGGATCAGCGTCGGCGCGAGCCGCGCGAGCGCCGGGATCGCGCCGCGGCGGGCCGCCAGCAGCTTGCCGGCCGCGTCCTCGTCCTCCGCGACCTCGACGCTGATCGCGCCCTCCTCGCGGCAGATCTCGGCCATCGCCGCGGTGTCGCGCTCGACCATCGCCGCGTGGCCGTCCTGCCCGAAGATCAGCATCGCGCCCGCGTCCGACGGCAGGCCGAGGCCCGCGCTCTCGTCCACGACGCGCATCGTCGCCTGGTCGAGGAACTCGAGCGTGGCGGGGAGGATGCGCCGCTCGATGATGCGGCTGACCGAGCGCGCGGAGGCCTCGAGGTCGCGGAAGTAGGCGGCGCCCGTGGCCTTGGCCTCGGGTGCCGGGAGCAGCTTGAGCGTGATCTCGCTGAGCACGGCGAGCGTGCCCTCCGAGCCCACGAGCAGGCGCACGAGGTCGTAGCCGGCGACGTCCTTGGTGAGCTTGCCGCCGACGCGCAGCACGCGGCCGCCGATCAGCACGGCCTCCATGCCGAGCACGTAGTCGCGCGTGATGCCGTACTTGAGGCCGCGCAGCCCGCCCGAGCACTCCATGACGTTGCCGCCGATCGTCGAGATCACCTGCGACCCCGGATCCGGCGGGTAGAACAGGCCCTTCGCGGCGACGGCCTCCTGCAGCAGCGCGTTCTGGAGGCCGGGCTGGCACGTGGCCGTGAGGTTCTGCTCGTCGATCTCGATCAGCTCGCGCATGCGCGCGCACGACAGCACGACGCCGCCGTGGAGCGGCACGGCGCCGCCCGAGAGGTTCGTGCCCGAGGCGCGCGGCGTGACCGGGAAGCGGTGCTCCTCGGCGAGCCGCAGGACGCCCGCGAGCTCGTCGCGGCTGCCCGCCAGCACGACGGCCTCCGGGCGCGCGCGCTGCAGCGGCGTCGCGTCCGTCGAGTACGCCACGAGCTCGCGCTCGCTCGTCAGCACGTGCTCCGCGCCGACCAGCGCGCGCAGCGCGTCGAGGGGGAGCGCCATGGGCGCGAGGGTACCATCGGTGCCGATGGCGAGCGGATGGCGGATCGAGTGCTACGGGCGATCCGTGCGGGGCGCCGAGCTGCGCGTCCACCTCCCCGCCCATCCGCGGCGCCTGTTCGTGGCCGGTCTGCACGGCGAGGAGCCGGGCACGGTGCAGCTCGCGCGCGCCGTCGTCGACCGCGTCTCCGGCGATTCGGCGGCGTGCGCCGTGGTCGTCTGCGCGAACCCCGACGGCGTCGCCGACGGCCGCCGCCAGAACGCCCGCGGCGTCGACCTCAACCGCAACTTCGCGGCCACCAGCTGGCGCACCGGCACGACGCCGAGCTACCCCGCCGGCATCGATCCGCTGCGGCGCGTGCCCGCCAACCGCACGAACGTCTCGTCGACCGGCGAGTCGCCGCTGTCCGAGCCCGAGAGCGCCGCGCTGTCGGCCCTCGTCGAGCGCCTGCAGCCGGAGCTCGTGCTCGACCTGCACGCGCCGCTCGAGCTCGTGCTGACGACGCCGCTCGTCCCCGAGGCGGTCGCGCGCGCCCTCGCGGACGCCGCCGGCCTGAAGCTCACGGACGAGCTCGGCTCGCCCGTCCCCGGCGCCCTCCGCGACTGGCTGACCGATCGCGGGATCCCCTGCATCACCTACGAGCTGGAGCACGCCGGCCTCCCCGCCCTGCACGCCCGCCACCTGCCGGGGCTCGCGGCGTTCGTCGCCGGCCGCTGACACACACGGGGTCTGAGCTAGGCGAACGCCCGCAGGGTCGCCAGGTTGATCGCCACCGTGTCCTCGATGCGCTTCGCGTAGCCGCCCGCGAGCGTGACGCAGACGGGGATGCCGGCTCGCTGGAGGTGGGCTCGGACGAGGCGGTCGCGGGCTGCGAGGCCGGCGCGGGTGAGCGCCAGGCGGCCGAGGCGATCGCCTTCGAAGGGGTCGGCTCCGGCCAGGTAGAAGCAGAGCTCGGCACGGGCGCGCTCGATCGCCTCGGGCAGGAGGGCCGCCAGGGCGTCGAGATAGGCGTCGTCGCCCGTGCCGCCGGGGAGGTCGCGCTCGAGGTCGCCCGGCACGCGCTCGAAGGGATAGTTGCCGAGGCCGTTCAGGGCACACGTGAAGGCCTCGTCGTCGGCTGCCAGCGCAGCGTTCGTGCCGTCGCCCTGGTGCACGTCGAGGTCGAGCACGAGAACGCGCCGCACGCGCCCCCGCGCGCGCAGCGAGCGCGTCGCGACGACGACGTCGTTGAAGACGCAGAAGCCGCGACCGGCGCCGGCGAAGGCGTGGTGGGTGCCGCCGCCGAGGTTCGCAGCGGCGCCGTCGGCGAGCGCCGCGTCGGCGGCCTCGAGCGTCGCGCCGACGGAGCGCCGCCCGCGCTCGAAGAGGGCCGGCGACCACGGCAGGCCGAGGTCGCGCAGCTCCTCGCGCGTGAGCTCGCCGCGCTCGGCGCGCTCGACCCAGTCGGCCGTGTGCGCGAGCAGCAATTCCTCGCGCGTCGCCGCGCGCGCGCCGCGGACGTCGAAGGCGGGGTCGGCGTCGGCCTGCGCGCGCAGCAGCGAGTACTTGCCGAGCGGGAAGCGGTGCCCCTCGGGCAGCGGATACGCGAATCCGTCGTGCGCGAAGCAGCGCAGCGGCGAGCTCAGCCCGGCAGGCACTCGCCGCCGTCGGCGACGAGCGCGTGACCGGTCATGTACGCCGCGTCGTCGGAGAGCAGGAAGCACGCGAGGCGGCCGGCCTCGTCGGCCGAGCCGATGCGCCCGAGCGGCACGAGCCGCGGCACCTCCTCGAGGAAGCGCTCGCGGCCGCCGAAGTTCTCCCACGCCGGCGTGTTGAACGGCGTGTCGATCCACCCGGGGCAGAGCGCGTTGACGCGGATGCCCTCGCCGCTGTAGTCGCGGGCCACCTGCTTCGCGAGCGCCACGGCCGCGGCCTTCGTGACGGCGTAGGGCGCGAGCTGCGGCTCCGAGAGCAGGGCCGAGTTGGACGCGGTGATGCAGATCGCACCGCCGCCGGACGCGCGCAGGTGCGGCACCGCGGCGCCGCAGACGATCGCGTGAGCACGGACGTTGATCGCGAACGAGCGGTCGAAGTCGGCCGCGCTCGCGACCTCCACGGAGCCGCCGATCTGCACGCCGACGTTCGACCACACGTAGTCGAGACCCCCGAGCGCTGCGGCCGCGCCGCGCACGAACTCCTGCAACGCGCCGGTATCCGTCGCATCGACGTGGAACGCCGTCGCACCGAGCTCGGCGGCCAGCGCGTCCACGCCCGCCGCATCGATGTCGCCGAGCGCGAGCCGATCGCCGCGCGCGGCCAGCAGCCGGGCCCCGGCATTCCCGATTCCCGTCGCGCACCCGAGCACCATCGTCCGTTTCGCCATAGGCCGGGATTCTGACCGAATGGGGGAGAAAGTGCTCAACTCCCGGCGCCGCGAGGCCGATAGAACCCTCGTGAGCGAAAATTCCACCACGCCGGCCGCTCCTGCACCAGGGGACGTGGTCGAGATCGTCGATCGCGTCTCCGGCGTGCGCGTGACCGCCGTCGTCGAGAGCGCGAGCGAGGTCAACACGTACATCCTGCGCTACGACCGCGGCAGCAAGGTGCCCGACGAGGCGCATCTGCGCTGGTTCGACGGCGACACCGCGTGGCAGGCGATCGCGAAGATCCGCACCCTCGACGACACGAGCTCCGACTGCGAGCTGGCGCCGTCCGAGGACTGGGAGCCGGCTCCGGTGCGCCGCTCGCTGCGCGCGCCGGTCGACAACTCCCCCATGCTCGTCAAGATCGTGAGCTCGACGGTGCTCGCCAAGGGCCGTCGCGTGCATGCCGTGTGCCTCGACATCTCCGACAGCGGCTGCAGGGCCAGCTGGCCGGGGCGCACCCCGCTCGTCGGCGACGCCGTCGATGTGGCCTGGGACGTGGGCGACTGGCAGGCCGACGACGAGCCGGGCTGGGTCTCCGCGCGCGTCGCGCGCATCGTCGCCCTCCCCTTCGGCGCGCGTCAGGTCGGCTTCACGTTCGAGATCGCCGACGCCGACCAGGCCGCCCGCGTGCGCGCCTGGCACCAGTCCTGGCTCCACGAGCACCGCCAGCGACTGCTCGACCAGCGCGCCGCCTGAGCGACCGGCGGCCGTCGCTCAGAGCGCGCGGAGCTGCGTCAGCGCCGCCTCGATGGCGGCCGTCCAGCGCTTCGTCGCCGTGTGCGACGCGCGGCGCAGGTCGTCGGCCGGCAGATCGTCGAGCGGGATCGGCGGGAGGTAGCGGACGCGCACCTTGGGGAAGCGCGGCGGCAGCAGCTTGATGCGCTCGGTGCCCTCGATCGCGACCGGCACGAACGCCGCCCCGGCGTCGAGCGCGAGCCGCGCCGCACCGAGCTGCGGCCGCGCCTGACCGTCGCGATTGCGCGTGCCCTCGGGGAAGACGAGCAGCACGTCGCCGCCCCCGAGCACCTGCATCGCCTGCTCGTAGGCCTCCATGTCCTGCACGCCGCGGCGCACCGGGAAGCCGCCTCCGCGCGCGATCGCGCGCCCGATCACCGGCACGAAGAAGAGCTCGTACTTGGCCATCGCGCGGAAGCGCCGCGGCTTCAGCGAGACGCCCATCGCGAGCGTGTCGATGTAGGAGCGGTGCATCGGCGCGAGCACGACGCCGCCGCTCGCCGGCACGTTCTCGAGCCCGTCGACGCTGAGCCGGAAGAGGCTGTGCAGGAACACCGCGCTCGAGCCGCGCACGAGGTTGTAGAACCACGGCCGGTAGGGCGGCAGCGCGGCGAGCGTACGCGCCCGCTCGGCCTCGTCAGCTTGCGTAGACGCCATCTTCAAGCGTGTCGGGATCGGGCCAGGCGCTCGCCTCGGCGCGCTCGACCGCGGCCGCGATCTCGGCCTCGACGTCGTGCTCCATGGCGTCCAGCTCGTCGTCCGAGAGCCCTGCGTGCTCGCGCATCCAGGCCGCGAAGCGGCGCACGGGATCCTTCTCGGCCCACTGCGCGATGAGCTCCGGCGGCACGTAGGCCGCGTCGTCGTGCACCGCGTGCCCCTCCATGCGCATCGTCATCAGCTCGAGCACCGCAGGGCCGCCGCCCGCGCGTGCCCGCTCGATCG
>DASXXY010000324.1:0-3563 GCA_036502805.1 Gaiellales bacterium
GAGGTCCTCAACGGCGCCGCCGATGCGCTGCCGATCGGCGTGCTGCCCGCGGGCGGCACGAGCGTGCTGCCGCGCGCGCTCGGCATGCCCCGCGACATCGGCCGCGCCGCGCGCGCCATCGCCGCCGCGCTCGTCGACGGACGCGAGCGCATGATCAACCTCGGGCTCGTCAACGGCCGCCGCTTCGCGTTCGCCTCGGGCCTCGGCGCGGACGCTCAGGCCGTGCGCCTCGTCGACGACGCGGGGCGTCCCAAGGGCCGCCGCCCCGGCGACGCCTACTTCGCGGCGCAGATCATGCGCACGCTCCTGCGCGGCGACTTCCGCGACCCGCAGCTCGAGGTGCAGATCGGCGACGAGGTGGTCGCGCGCGGCGGCAGCGTCTTCGTCGCGAACGTGCACCCGTGGAGCTACGTCGGCCCGTTCGCGCTCAAACTCGCGCCGCGCGCCACGTTCGAGGGCGGGCTCGACGTCGTCGTGCCGAGCGACATGCGGCGCCGGCACCTGCCGCGCTACGCGACCCAGCTGCTCGTGACCGGCAGCCAGGCCTACCGCACCGACCGCCTGCTCGCCTACCTCCACGACGTCGACGCGGTGCACGTCGCGTGCAGCCGCCCGCTGCCGCTGCACGCCGACGGCGACGACCTCGGCGACGTCGAGGAGGCGCTCTTCGGCGTCGTGCGCAACGCCGCGCGGATCCTCACGTGACGCCGCCGCTGTTGTTCGACCTCGACGGCACGCTCGTCGACTCCCGCGCGGTCGTCGAGCGCCACTGGGGGGCGTTCTGCGAGCGCAACGGCCTCGACTTCCCGTCCGTGCTGGCCGTCCTGCACGGCGTGCGCAGCGTCGACACGATCCGCGCCGTCGCGCCCTGGCTCGACGCCCCGGCCGAGGCCGCGCGGCTCGACGAGGGCGAGGAGATCGACACCGACGGCCTCGTGCTCGTGACCGGAGCCGACCGCGTGCTCGCGGGCCTCGAGGCCGGTCGCTGGGGCATCGTCACGTCCGGCCACCGCGCCCTCGCCGAGCGGCGGCTGCGCGCGGTCGGGCTGCCGGTGCCCGCGGTCATGGTGTGCGGCGACGAGATCGTGCGCGGCAAGCCGGATCCCGAGGGCTTCCTCACCGGCGCGCGCCTGCTCGGCGTCGAGCCCGCGACCTGCGTCGCGTTCGAGGATGCGCCGGCGGGCATCCTCGCGGCGACCGCGGCGGGCATGCCCGTGGTCGGCATCACGACGACGCACGGCGCAGCCGCGCTCGCCGGCGCGACCACCGTGATCGCCGACCTGACGGAGTTCGACGCTGCGCTCGCGCGCGTCGCGGCGGGCGCATCCGGCGACCCGCCCTCGCCTCCCCGGTAGACTTCGACCCCGCATGGACCTTGCCATCACGATCGGGCAGGGGCTCGGCTTCGGCGTCGCCTGTGGGCTCTCGACGATCGCGTTGCTGGTGCCGCTGTTCTGGCCTGGCATCGACGGCCGCGCGCTCGGCGGCCTCGGGGCCCCCGGGCTCGTCGTCGCCGCAGCCGACTTCTGGCTGCCGCAGCCGGTCCGCATCCTGCTGCGCGTCGTCGCGGGCGCGGCCGCGGGCGAGTTCTGGATACGCGACGACCTCGAGTGGGCCGGGATCGCGATCGGCGGCGCGGGCGCGCTCGTCATGGCGATCGCCGCCGTGCCGCTGTCCGAGGCCGCAGCGCGCGCCGGCTCGCGCGCGGCGACGGCGCTGATCGCGGCAGTCGCATCCCTGATCGTCGCGGCGGCGGCGCTCGTGCCGTTCGTCGGCTTCCCGCTCGCGGTCGTCGCGCTGTACCTCGCCCTGCGCACACGCCGGCGCGGCGGCGAGCGGTACCAGGGCCTGCGGATCCTCCGCTGATGGCGGTCGAGCCCGAGACCACGCCCCGCTTCCGAGCGGGCCTGCTGGCGCACACCACGGTCCGGCAGCTCGTCAAGTTCGGCCTCGTCGGCGCGACCGGCTTCCTCATCAACGTCGGCGTGTTCGCGTTCTGCCTGCGCGCGCTCGACCTGCACTACCGCCTCGCCTACGTGGTCGCGTTCGCCGTCGCGGTCACGAACAACTTCGTCTGGAACCGCATCTGGACGTTCCGTCACGAGCGCGACCGCAGCCATGCCGCGATGCAGGGCATGCGCTTCTTCGCGATCAGCCTCGCGGCCGCGATGGTCGGCTTCGTGCTGCTCGAGCTGTTCGTGCGCGCGGGCGTGCCCAAGATCCCGGGCGAGATGCTCGCCGTCGTGCTCGTCGTCCCGATCTCCTTCCTCGGCAACAAGCACTGGTCCTTCCGCTGACCAGGGGCTGACCTCAGCGTGCGCGCGGCGATCGGAAGGCTCGCACCGACCTGCGGCGACCCCGTGCCCGGCCACGGCGCCGAGCCGCTGCTGCGAGCAGGGGCGAGCCCGCGCTCGCTGCGGCCATCCCGGCCGCGCATCCGTGCGCTGCAGCCGCCGCTGCGACGGGCGCTGGCCACCCTGGTCGCCCTGCTCGTGCTCGTCGCGTTGCCGAGCGCCGCGCTCGCGAGCGTGACGCCCGCCCAGGCGATTGCGATCGCGAAGCGCCAGCCCGAGGGCCGCACGCTGTTGCTCTCCCATCACGATGCGCGCTTCACCGTGCGCACGGCGGGCCGCAACTGGCTCGTGCTCGCGCACCAGGCGTTCCCCGACACGCCGCTCGCGAGCTGGCTGATCGACCGCGCGGACGGCACCGTGCGCGGGCGCTCGCCGGTCGCGTCGATCCGCCACCTCGAGGACACCTCGGCGATCCGCATCGCGCTGCGCGACCCGAAGGCCGCCGACTGGCTCAAGCGCTACAAGGCGCACACGGAGTACGCGACCTACGACCCGACGCTGCAGCTCTGGACGGTCTACGTCAACGCCGGAGCGCCGTACGGCGAGGTCGCGCAGATCATCGTCGACGACCACACGGGAACCGTCGAGCACGCCTGGACGGGGCCGCAGGTCGCTTGGGGGATGGCGCGCGGCTACAAGGGCTGGTTCGGCCGCAAGCTCAACGACACCCGCCTCTGGCTCGCGTTCTGCGCCGTCTTCCTGCTCGCGCTCGTGGACTGGCGGCGGATCCTCACGCTGCGCACGCTCGATCTCGTCGCGCTGCTCGCGTTCTCGGTCTCGCTCTGGTACTTCGAGCGCGGGCTCGTGTTCTGGGCCGTGCCGCTGCAGTACCCGCCGATGGTCTACCTGATCGTGCGGCTCGCCTGGATCGGCCTGCGGGCGGGGCCGAGGCCCGCGAGCACCGGGCGCCTGCCCTCATGGGCGCTGGCCGCGCTGATGGTGTTCCTGATCGGCTTCCGCCTCGGCCTCAACGCGTTCGACGCGACCGTGATCGACGTCGGCTACGCGGGCACCGTCGGCGCCGACCGGGTGCTGCGCGGCCAGTTCCCCTACGGCAACTTCCCGGACGCGAGCGGCGCGCCCTGCGGCACCCGCAACAGCGACGGCACGTCGACCGCCTATCGCCAGGCCAAGGAGGGCGGCCGCTGCGAGTCGCCCGTCGCGAACGGCGACACCTACGGCCCCGTCGACTACGCCGCCTATGTGCCG
>DASXXY010000325.1:0-5258 GCA_036502805.1 Gaiellales bacterium
AGCGGTCGGGAACAGCAGGAAGCCGATGGCCGCGATGCCGAGGGCCACGATCAGGGCGCGCCGGGTCGAGCCGTAGACGTCGCGATGGCAGAGTCCGAGCCAGATCAGGACGCCGGCGAGCAGCGGATAGAACGCGAGCTCGTAGTACTCGTCGAACGCGCCGCGCAGGAGCGGCGAGGAGGTCGCGAGCTGCTGGATCGCGTGCTCGACCGAGATGCCGAGCGTGCGCTCGGCGTCCACGACCTCGCGCGCATGGCGGAGCGCCGCCGTCGGCGCGCCTGTCACGCCCTCGCGCGTCAGCAGGTAGAGCGGGTAGACGAGCAGCCAGAGCGCGATCTCGCGCACGAAGAAGACGGCGCTCGCGGCGTGACGCGTCCACGCGTCGCGCGGCGACTGCGTGCGGACGGCGATCACCTGGCGGTCTTCTTGGGCTTCTTCGCAGCAGCCTTGCGGGTGGCGGGCGTGCGCTTGGTGGCCGCCTTGCGCTTCGCGGCCGGCGCCGTGCGCCGGCTCACGGCCTCGCCGAGGCTCGCCTCGAGCGCGGCCATGAGATCGGACGGCGCCTTGCGCTCCTCGACCTCGGGCGCGGTGATCGTCTCGCCCTTGCGCTTCTTGTCGACGATCGCCATCAGCCGGTCGCGATAGCGGTCCTTGTACCGGGCATGATCGAACGTCCCCTGCATGCGCTCGATCAGGTCGATCGCGAGCTTGAGCTCCTGCTTGTCGACCGTCCGCTTGCGCTCGGGCAGCACGGCGTCGCCGTCGCGGATCTCGTCGGCGAAGTACATGCGCTCGAGCAGCAGGCCGCCGTCCTTCTCGCGCAGGCAGGCGAGCTGATCGCGATCGTGGAAGACGAAGCTCGCGATGCCGACGAGGCCGGACGTCGCGAGCGCGCTCGCGAGCAGCGAGTAGACGCGCTCGGAGCCCTCGGCGGGGCCGAGGTAGTACGTGCGCTCGAAGACGATCGGATCGATCTCGTCGTACGGGACGAAGTCGTGGATCTCGATGACCTTGTCGCCCTCGACGTGCGCGGCCGCGATCTCGTCGTCGGTCAGCGTGACGTACTCGCCGTCGGAGACCTCGAAGCCCTTGACGATCTTGTCGTCGGCCACCTCGCGGCCCGAGTCCGTGACCTTGCGGTAGTGGATCCGCTTGGCATCGCCCTCGTGCAGCAGGTTGAAGTGCACGTTGTGCTCGCTGATGGCCGTGTACATGCGCACCGGCGCATTCACGAGGCCGAACGAGATCGCTCCACTCCAGAGTGCACGCGGCATGCTCGGTCTTCGCCAGCCTGGACGTCCGTCAAACTTCCTGCCGCGGCGGATCGAACTCGACCCTGACGTCCTCGTCCGCCCGGCGCTCCTCCACGCCGGCGCGCTGGCGCAGCGCATCGGCGTCGCCGTCCGTGAGCGGCTGCTCGCCGAGCAGCGACATGCTGCGCGGCCACAGCCGGCGTGCGTGGACGACGTTGATCTCGGCCGCGAGCAGCGTCACGTTGGCGGCCAGGTAGATCCACGAGAGCAGCCCGATCACGATCGCGAAGACGCCGTAGGTGCTCGACGCGTGCCGTAGCTGGCGGTCGACGACGTAGCCGCCGACCGTCTGCAGGATCTCCCACGCGACGGCCGCGACGAGCGCGCCCGGCAGCACGTCGCGCCACGACGGGCTGTGGCTCGTGAGCACCCGGAAGACGGCCAGGAAGACGACGAGGTTGATGGCGAGCGAGATCGCGATCGCGAGCAGGCGCACCACGGGGCCGTACGTGGCGAAGGCCGCCGCCGAGCCGAGCACCGTGCCGACGAGCGTGATCCCGCCGAGCGCGGCGATCCACAGCAGCGCGCGCAGGCGCGCGTAGATCGGGTTCGCGCGGCGCCGGATCGGGACGCCCCAGATGTGGTCGAGCGCGTTCTCGAGCGCGAGCGCCACGCCCGTGCCGGCCCAGACCGCGACGCCGATGCCGACGATCAGCGCGGCCGCGCTGCCGCGCAGCGAGTGCACGTTCGTCTGCAGCTGCGGCCCGATGACCGGGAAGTCGGCGAGCGCCGAGTCGAGCACCCGGTGCTGCAGGCTCGGATCGCCCTCGAGCGCGTAGCCGAGCAGCGTCACGAGCACGAGCAGCAGGGGGAAGATCGAGAAGAACGCGTAGTAGGTGACGCTCGCGGCCAGGAAGCCGCCCTGGTCGTCGGCGAACTTCTGGCGCACGGCGAGCGGGAACGCGACGAGCGGGTGCCGCCGCTGGAAGCGGTCGATCCATCCCGGTATGCGGCGCAGGAAACCCACAGGGCATGATGCCCGCTCGGCCGGATTCCGACGCCGGGGCCGCGCTGCGCGGCGTCGCGCGCACGGCTGCGCGCGAGCCCGCTCCCTATGCTGGCCCGAGACGAGAGGGGAACCCCATGGACGAGCACGGGCCACGCATCAGCCGCAGCGCACTCGCGCGCATGACCGGCGCCACCGCACTCGGGCTGGCAGCCGCGCCGCAGGTTGCGGGCGCACGCTCGACGCGAGGATCGAACCACGGCCACCAGCATCGCGCGAGCGTGCTCACGGACGGCCGCGCGGGCGATGTCGACATGGATGCCGACGCGCTCGAGGACGCCTTCGCGCGCATCGCTCGCCGCGCCACCGACGGGCGCTTCCCGGGCGCCGTCGCGCTCGTCGCCCGCCGCGGCATCGTCGTCGGCGAGCGCGCGTTCGGCGTGCGGGTGGCCGGCACGAGCGAGGCGACGACGGTCGACACGCTGTTCGACCTCGAGTCGATGACGAAGGTGCTCGCCACGGCGACCGCGGCGATGATGCTGGTCGATCGCGGCAAGCTCTCGCTCACGGCGCCGGTCGCGAAGTACCTGCCGGGCTTCGTCGCCAACGGCAAGGGCGGCGTGCTCGTGCGCGACCTCCTGCGCTACTCCTCGGGCCTCCCGGTCGACAACCCGAAGGTCGACACGGACGACATCGCGGCGATCTGGGCGTTCATGGAGCAGACGCCGCTCGAGTACCCGACGGGCACGCAGGTCGAGTACTCCGACCTCGGCTACCGCCTGCTCGGCCGGCTCGTCGAGACCGTCGCGGGCATGAGCCTCGATGCGTTCGCGAAGCGCGAGATCTGGGGCCCGCTCGGGATGAGCGACACGACCTACAACCCGCCGCCGGCGCTCGTGCCGCGCTGCGCCGCGACCGGGCCAGGCTCGCTGGGGCTCCGCCCCGGCCCGCTGCGCGGGCAGGTGCAGGACGACCAGGACTGGAAGGTCGGCGGCATCGTCGGCTGCGACGGCGCCTTCGCGACGGCGCGCGACGTCGCGATCTTCAGCCAGGCGATCCTGAACGGCGGCTCCTACGGCGACGTGAAGCTCCTGCCGCGCAAGCTCGTCGCCGCGATGGTCGCGAACCAGACGCCGCAGGTCACGGAGGCCGCGACCGATCAGGACGCGACCACGAACCTCCTCTTCACGCCCAAGGGCTATGGCTTCGAGCTCTGGACGCACCGCTTCTCGCCCGGCGGGATGCGGCTCACGCCCGCCTCCTACGGCAAGACGGGCGGGGCCGGGACGTTCATGTGGATCGATCCGAAGCGCGAGCTGGTCGCCGTGCTGCTGACGAACCACGGCTTGCCGGTGCCGTTCGACCAGCCGGGCTGGAACCGCCTCATCGACGACGTCGCATCCGCCGAGTTCTACGACGGCGTCGTCGGCGCCATCCGCGACTAGCGTCCCGAGTCGGAGCTGCGCAGGCCGGCGACGAGCGCCGGCCGGTAGTGCTCGAGCGGCGGCGTGGCGAGGCCTGCGATCTTCGCGATGTCGTCCCAGCGGCGCAGGCGGATCGCCTCGTCGGCGTAGGGCCCGGCGTCGAAGGCCGCGACCTGCGCCGGCGTGCAGGCCCCGCCCTGGAGCTCCAGGCTGACCACCGACGCCGGCGAGAGCGACGCGCGGTACCCGGGCTCGACGGCGCAGAGGTAGCGCTTCGCCAGCACGTGCAGGCGCAGGGGCTCCGTCACGCGCGCCACGAAGTGGCGCTCGAGCCAGGCCGCGCCGGCCTCCTCGTGCACCGTGTCGATGCCGTGCTCGGCGGCGTCCTCCGGCAGCGTGTGCACGAGGTGCCCGTAGTCGTGCAGCAGCGCCGCAGCCACGAGCACGGGATCGGCGCCGTCGCCCTCGGCCGCGAAGGCCGTCTGCAGCATGTGCTCGGCGAGCGACACGGGCTCGCCCAGGTAGGCGGTCTCGCCGCGCTCGCGGAAGGCGGCGAAGATCTCGTCGATCACCGCGGCGTCAGACATCTCCGTGCTCCCGGCCGAGCACGGCGAGCGAGCTCCGCAGGCCGTCGATGTCGGCGTAGCAGCCCTGCAGATGGCGCTTGCCGCCGCTCGCCGCGTAGGCGGCGCGCCCGTGCAGGACGCGCCGGTTGTCGACGATGAAGAGGTCGCCCGGCGCGAGGCGGAGCCGCAGCACGAAGCGCTCGTCGACGAGCATGCGCGCCAGGCGCAGGTAGGCCTCGTACCAGTCGCCGAGCTCGGGTGAGGACAGCGCGGGCGGCTGCAGCGAGCGCGCGTTGAAGCGCAGCCCGCACACCGCGCCGTGCGGGTCGAGCTCGATCACGGGTGCGCTCGCCTGCAGCTCGGCGCCGGCGTCGCGGTAGGCGAACGTGACGGCGCGGCCCGCGAGCAGCGCGACGTCGCGAGGATGCTCGGAGCGCAGCTCCTCGACGACGTTGAAGCCGTCGACGATCGTGCTCTCGCCGCCGCGCGCGCTCGAGGAGAGGCAGTGCAGGAGCTGCAGCGTCGGCACCGGGTCGCGGTAGGGGTTGTCGGTGTGCGGCCCGAGCGCGAGCGGCGTGTAGGCGAGGTTCGCCGGCGCGATCACGGAGCGCACGTCGAACACGCGCCCGTAGCTCGTCGTGCGCACGTGCGCGAACAGGCCCGCGACGCGCGCGACCTCGCCGTCGCTCAGCGGCACGCTCGAGAGCACGCCGAAGCCGAGGCTGTCGACGCGCGCAAGCCAGCGGCGCAGCTGTCGCTCGTCGGCCGCGATGGCGCCGTGGTCGGCGAGCGGCAGGTCGCGGGCGATCCCCGCGTCCCAGAGCCGGCGCGGGGCGGCGGGAGCCGCCGGGGCCGCGAGCGACCGCAGCGAATCGCCCGGGTACGTGCTCAAGTGGCGGTCGGGCGCCCAGGCGACGAGCAGATCGTCGCCGTCGAGGTGCGCCTCGGCGGGATGGATGTCGTGTGGGATGGACGCCGGCTCGAGCAGGCGCTGACCGCTGGCGGCGTC
>DASXXY010000326.1:0-6097 GCA_036502805.1 Gaiellales bacterium
GCGGTGCCACGGCGCTCGCCGGCCAGACCAGGTGCGCGCCGTCGCGCGCCGCGACGAGCCCGAGCGGCGGCGCAACCGCATCGTCGCCGGCGGCGGGCTCGGAGCCGTCCCAGTGGAAGCCCGCGCGCGGTGACGTGACGCAGTGGCCGCCCGGATCGCATTGCACGACGTCGGCCTCGTACGCCCCGTCGAGCGTGAGCGCTCCGGCCGGGACGACGGCCGAGGGCAGCGCGCCCGCGACGGTCTGGTCGAGCACGACGGCGCCCGTCGGGGCGTAGACGCGCAGGCGCGAGCTCGTGACGTCGGCCGCCGTGGGCGTCGTGACGGTCAGCGCGATCGGCGCGTGGCCCCACCAGCCGGAGGCGGGCGCCGAGGCGTCGGGCACGACCTGGATCTGCGGCTGTGCGGGCGCCGTGCGGTCGACCGTGAAGGCGATCGGGCCGACGCGCGCCTCCGCGTCGGCGTAGGACGCCGCGTAGACGGTGACGGAGTGCGGCCCGTCGGCGAGCGCCGAGAGGTCGATCGCCGCGCTGCCGCTGGCCCCGGGGCCGCACAGCCACGAGCAGGCCTGCCCGCGCAGGCCGATGCGCGCGCCGCCGTCGATCGCGTAGGCGACGGACGGCGCGCCGCTCTCGGGATCCCAGACCTCCCACTGGATGACGGCCGAGAGGCCCGTCTGGACGCCCGTCGGCCCGTTCGCCGCGAGGCCGGGCGCAGTCGGGTCCGAGAGCGTGACGTAGCCGCTCGCGAAGACGACGTTGTTGGCGCGCGAGGTGGCGAGCGCGATCGGCGAGTCGCCCTCGTTGTAGATGCCCATCTCGAACCAGTTGGCGCCGCTCGCGGCGATCGCATTGGCCGTCGTGCCGCCGCTGCAGCGGCGCATGGTGTCGCCCGCGACGGCCGCGAAGGAGTAGGCGCAGAGCGCCGTGGCCGCGCTCGCCTTGGCGTAGCCGAGCGTCGTCGAGACGGCCACGATCTGCGCCTCGGCCGGCGCGTCGAAGACGTAGAAGCAGCCGCTGTGGGCGGGCAGCGTCCCGGCGTTGAGGTAGAGCGTGCCGGTGCCCTCGTAGCCGCACAGCGCGCCCGCGTCGGGCTTCGAGTCCCAGCCGGCGGCGCCCATGAAGATGCCGTCTCCGAACGGCACGTTGAAGGTGCCCGCCGCGGCGGGCCCGGCGAGTGCGAGCGCGAGCAGGGCCGCGAGCAGGGCGGTGATGGAGCGCATGTGGTGCCTCGGTTCGATTAGCAGTCGTAGGTCGACGGGTCGTAGGAGCTCGAGCTGGGGCACGGCGCCGCCGGCGTGACGCGCGTGTGCGCCGTCGCGGCGGCGGCCGCCGGGTGCACGACGGCGACGCGCTCGCGCAGCGGGCGCGCGGGCGGCACGACGACCGGCGCGGGCGGCTGGACGCGGCCGCCCTCTGCGCGCACGATCGCGACCGGGCGCACGTGGGGGTAGTGGTGGGGCGCCTCGTCGTGGACGGTGACGACGACCGCCGCGCCGATCGCGACCGCCGCCGTGGCGGCCGCGGCGGCGGCGTGCACGGCCTCGACGTGGGCGAAGATCTCACGCGCGCGCTGCGTGATGCCGCCGAGCGCGCCGAGCCCCGCGAGGCGACCGCGCAGATCGCCCTGGAGCAGCGCCTGGGCGTGGCCGAGCGCGCGGTAGTAGGTCGAGCGCGGCAGGCCGGCGGTGCGCGCGGACCCGCCGTCGGCGTGGGCGGCGATCGCGGCTCGCTGCGGCCCGTCGAGGCGCGCGAGCGCCGTCACGAGATCGCCGCGCACGCGCTGGAGATGCGCGGCCGCGGCGACGTCGTCGAGACCGTCGGCGAGCGAGCCGGCGACGCCTCCGAGCGGCGACGGCTCGGGCAGCGCGTCGCCGAGCGGGAGCGGAGCGCGGGCCCGCCGGCGGCCGTGGTCGATGGCCTTGTTGCGCGCGATCGCCGAGACGCGCGCGCAGGCCAGCGCGAGCGGCAGGCGCTGGTCGGGCGCGGGCGCCGAGAGCAGCGCGAGCACGACCTCCGTGGTCACGTCGCCGGCGTCCTGCGCCTCGATGCCCGCGCGGCGCAGCTGCACTGCGACGGCATGCCGGAGCCGCCGTCCCGCGAGCGGGTCGTGCGCCTCCCCCGCCACCATCGATGCCGCTGCGCGCAGGCTGACGCCGCGCGCGGAGCCCTCCAACTCCGTCATTGCAACAGATTGAACTTGCTACTATTAACTTGGAACCCCTGCAAGTCTAGGGTTTTCCGGTGGGCCGATCACCTAGCCTCCGTGCCGATGCGCCTGCTCTCCGTCACCGGCACCCGCCCGCAGTTCGTGAAGGCGGCGCCGCTCCACGCGGAGCTCGTGAAGCAGGTCGAGCTCGTCGTGGCGGACACGGGCCAGCACTACGACCACGAGCTCTCGCGCGTCTTCAACGAGGAGCTCGGCCTGGGCGATCCCGACGTGCAGCTCGGCGTCGGCTCGGGCTCGCACGCGGAGATGACCGCCGCGATGCTCGTCGGCATCGAGCGCACCGTGCTCGACGTCCGGCCGGACGCCGTGCTCGTCTACGGCGACACGAACTCGACGCTCGCGGGCGCCCTCGTGGCCGCCAAGCTCGGGCTGCCGCTGGCCCACGTCGAAGCCGGCCTGCGGTCGTTCGACATGCGCATGCCGGAGGAGGTCAACCGCGTCGTCTGCGACCGTCTTTCGCGCCTGCTCTTCTGCCCGTCGGAGGTCGCGATCGCCAATCTCGCCGCCGAGGGCATCACGCGCGGCGCCGAGCTCGTGGGCGACGTGATGGTCGACCTCGCGCGGCTGCTCGGCCCGCTCGCGAGCGAGCGCTCGCCCTACCCGGCCGCGCTCGGCCTCGAGCGCGGCGGCTACGCGCTCGCGACCGTGCACCGCCAGGCCAACACCGTGCAGCCCGCGCTCGGCCGGATCGTCGAGGGTCTCGAGCGCGTGGCGGGGCCGGTCGTCCTGCCGCTGCACCCGCGCACGCGCGAGGCGCTCTCGGGCGCCGGCCTGCTCGCGCGCCTCGAGCGGGCCGTGCACGTCCTGCCGCCGCTCGGGTACCTCGACTTCACCGCGCTGCTGCGGGCTGCGCGCGTGTGCCTGACCGACTCCGGCGGCGCACAGAAGGAGGCCTATCTGCACTCCGTCCCGTGCGTCACGATGCGCGAGACGACCGAGTGGATCGAGACCGTGGAGCTCGGCTGGAACGTGCTCACCGCCGACGATCCCGACGCGATCGAGGCCGCTGCGGCGGCGCCCCTGCGCGGACCGACGCACCCCGACGTGTACGGCGACGGGCACGCCGCGAGCCGGATGGCGAAGCTCGTGGCAGAACCCGCGTGGCGCACCGGCTAGGCTGGGAAAGCGTGAAAGAAAATATCGCAGTCATCGGTGCCGGCTACGTCGGCCTTCCCCTTGCCGTTGCGTTCGCAGAGGCCGGCCACGCCGTGCTCTGCGTCGAGCCCGACGCCGGTCGCGTCGATCGCATCAACGCCGGGGACTCGTACATCAAGGACGTCACGCCGGCCACGCTCGGGGTGCTCACCACGCAGGGACTCCTGCGGGCGACGACCGACTGGTCGGAGGTCGCCGGGTGCGACGACGTGATCGTGTGCGTCCCCACGCCGCTGACGGAGAACCGCGAGCCGGACCTCTCCTACATCAGCTCGGCGACCGACTCGATCGCCCCGCACCTGCGCACGGGCCACCTGATCGTGCTCGAGTCCACGACCTACCCGGGCACGACGCGCGAGCACATGGGCCCGATGCTCGAGCGCGGCTCGGGCCTCAAGGCCGGCGTCGACTTCCACCTCGCCATGTCGCCCGAGCGCATCGACCCGGGCCGCACCGACTTCACCGTGAAGACGATGCCGAAGATCGTCGGCGGGCTCACGCAGGCCTGCACCGACCGGGCCGTCGCCCTCTACTCCAAGGCGATCGACACGATGGTGCCGGTCTCGGCGCCCGAGGCGGCCGAGCTCGCGAAGCTGCTCGAGAACATCTTCCGCTCGGTCAACATCGCGCTCATGAACGAGATGGCGATGCTCTGCGACCGCATGGGCGTCGACGTCTGGGAGGTCGCGGACGCCGCGGCCACGAAGCCGTTCGGCTTCATGCGCTTCACGCCGGGCCCCGGCCTCGGCGGGCACTGCATCCCGCTCGACCCGTTCTACCTCTCGTGGCGCGCTCGTCAGTTCGACTTCCACACGGAGTTCATCGAGCTCGCGGGCAAGGTCAACCAGAACATGCCCTACTACTGCCGCGAGAAGGTCGCGCGGGCGCTCAACAGCCAGGCCAAGCCGCTGCGCGGCTCCAAGACCCTGGTCGTGGGCGTGGCCTACAAGCCCGACATCGACGACACCCGCGAGTCGCCGGCGCTCAAGGTCATCGAGCTGCTGCGCGAGGAGGGCTGCGAGGTCAGCTACCACGACCCGTACGTCGCGCACATGCCCGACCTCGAGCTCGACTCGGTCGACCTCGACGCGGGCATCGCGTCCTCCGACTGCGTCGTCATCGTCACGAACCACTCCACCATCGACTACGCCGATCTCGTCGACCGCGCGAAGCTGGTCGTCGACTTCCGCAACGCCACCGGCACCGCCGGGCGCGGGAACGACAAGGTCGTCAAGCTGTGACGGTGCGCGTCGGCGTTGTCGGCCTGGGCTACTGGGGTCCCAACGTCGTGCGCAACATGGCACGGGTGTCGGAGCTCGCATGGTGCTGCGACCTCTCGCAGGAGAACCGCGACCGCTACGCGCCGCAGTATCCGCAGACGCGCTTCACGGGCGACTTCGACGACCTCCTCAACGATCCGACGCTGGATGCCATCGCCGTGGCATCCAGCGTCCCCACCCACCACCCGCTCGGGCTGCGCGCGCTCGAGGCGGGCAAGCACGTCTTCATCGAGAAGCCGCTGGCGGCGAGCGCCGCCGACGCGCGCGAGCTCGTGGCCGCGGCCGCGAAGGCCGATCGCCGGCTGATGGTCGGGCACCTGCTGCTCTTCCACCCCGCGCTCAACGCCGTGCGCGACCTGATCCGCTCCGGCGAGCTCGGCGACGTCTACTACCTCTACGGCAACCGCGTCAACCTCGGCGTCGTGCGGGCCGACGAGAACGCGCTCTGGAGCCTCGGCGCACACGACGTCGCCGTGCTGCTCGACCTCATCGGCGAGGCGCCCGTCGAGGCCCAGGCACGCGGCGAGTGCTACGTCCGGCCGAACGTCGAGGACGTCGTCTTCGGCTACCTCAAGTTCCCGTCCGGCACCGTCGCCCACCTCCACCTGAGCTGGCTCGACCCGCACAAGACGCGCCAGCTGACCGTCGTCGGATCGCAGAAGATGGTCGTCTTCGACGACATGGAGACCGACCGCAAGGTCACGATCTACGACAAGAGCGTGTCGCGGCCGCGCAGCACGGACTCCTACGGCGAGTACGTGAGCGTGCGCTTCGGCGACATCTCCATCCCGCGCATCCCGAACGACGAGCCGCTGCGGCTCGAGTGCCAGGAGTTCGTCGACGCCATCGAGCAGGCGCGCACGCCGCGCTGCAGCGGCCAGGAGGGCCTCGCGGTGGTCGAGGTGCTGGAGGCGATGCAGACCTCGCTCGACGAGGGCGGCCGCGTCGTCACGCTCGGCGCATGAGCCTGCATCAGGATCCCCGCGGTCCGAACCTGCACGTCGGCGACGACGTCGCGATCGGCGACGGCGTCGACTTCGGCGCCAACGTCGTCGTGCACGACGGCTGCTCGATCGGCGCCGGCTCCGTCGTCGGCGACAACGCCGTGCTGGGCAAGCGGCCGGTGCTCGGCGGCCAGTCGACGGCCAAGCGCGGTCCGCTTCCGGGCCTCACGATCGGCGAGGGCTGCACGATCTCGACCGGGGCGATCGTGTTCGCGGGCTCGTCGCTCGCCGACCGCGTGATCGTCGGCGATCTCGCCGTCGTGCGCGAGCGCGTGACGATCGGCGAGGGCAGCGTCGTCGGTCGCGGCGCGACGGTCGAGAACGACACGACGATCGGCGCGCGCGTGCGGATCCAGGCCGAGGCCTACGTGACCGCCTACTGCGAGCTCGAGGACGACGTCTTCATCGCGCCCTGCGTCGTCACGACGA
>DASXXY010000327.1:0-6661 GCA_036502805.1 Gaiellales bacterium
CGTCCGAGCTCGACAACTTCATCCTGCTCTGCACCCGCCACCACAAACACCTCCACGACAACCACCTCACCGCCGGCGGCGACGCCACGAACCCCACCTTCACCGACGCCAACGGACGCACCATCACCGCCGACCAACCACACGCACCGCCGCGGTAGAAGTGCGGTCTCGATGCCGCTGCGCGTCCCAATGCGGACTCGCCGACCGGATTGCGCAAGATCGAAGATCAAAAATGGAACGAGTCCGCGAGCGCTCGGCGCCGCCTGGCGGCTGGACGCGGCATCCCGGCTACCATCGGCCGCCGTGGCGGTGATCGAGCTCGAGGCGGCGACGGTGCGGCGCGCCCATCCCGACACGCACCGGCGGCGCATCGTCATGGGCCCGCTCGACCTGCGCGTCGAGCCTGGCGAGCACTGGGTCGTATTGGGGCCGAACGGCGCCGGCAAGACGAGCATGCTGCTGCTGGCCGCCGCCGTCGAGCACCCGTACTCGGGCACCGTGACTGTGCTCGGCGGACGCCTCGGCCGCGTCGATCTGCGCGAGGTGCGCCGGCACATCGGCTTCGTCCAGGGCAGGCTCGTCGACGAGTACGAGCCCTGGACCAGCGTCCTCGACGTCATGCTCGGCGGCGCGACGGGCACCATCCTCGTCCGCGACGACCTGCTCACCCCGGCCGACCGCGAACGCGCCGGCTCGCTGCTCACGCGCTTCGGTTGCGCCGGCCGCGAGCGGCAGCGCTTCGCATCGCTCTCGGAAGGCGAGCGCCGACGCGTCCTCGTCGCACGCGCGCTCATGAACGAGCCCCCGCTGCTCCTGCTCGACGAGCCGACCGCGAGCCTCGACCTGCCAGGCCGCGAGACGGTCATCGGCGCCCTCGAGCGCCTCGCCGCCGACGAGCCGCAGCTCGCCACCGTCACCGTCGTCCATCACGTCGAGGACATTCCGGCCTGCGCCACGCACGCGCTCCTCCTGCGGGAGGGCACGAGCGTGGCACAGGGCCCGATCGCGACGGCTCTCACCGAGGCCACGCTGAGCACGGCCTTCGGACTACCGATCGAGCTGCACCGCCTGGGCAGGCGGCTTGCAGCGACCGTGACTACTTCTTCTTCTTCGCCACCTTCTTGAGCGGCGCGGGCGCCGTCACGGTGATCGTCTTCTTGCCAAGCGTCCAGAGCAGCGCCACGCGCAGCGTCTTGGTCGTCTTCTTGACCTTGAGCGTCGTCGTCAGAGCGCTGATGGAGCCCTTGCCGAGCACCTTCGCGCCCTTGCGCAGTTGGATGTTGCTCTTCAGCTTGTAGTTCGAGGTGATCCGGACCTTCTTGTTGCCGGGCAGCCACTGGATCGTGAACTTGAGCTTGCGCGTGCGGTCACGGCGCTGAGCAGCCTTGAGGTTGCGCGCGACGTTGGGGGAGTACGTGTTGACGTCGGGGCCGAGCTGCTTGAGACCCGTCGTGTAGCACTGCTGTGGGTAGTACTGGGCGATCGTCCCGTGGAACGCGGCGGTGTCGACCGTCTTCGCACAATCTGCGAAGGCCGCGGTGGGGAGGACGAGGACGCCCGCGGCGATTGCGCCGCCGAGCAGCGTGCGGATACGTGTATTGAGTCCAGGCATGCAGTGAGGGTAGCCCAGGACACCCCAAGCCAAACCAGGCCTCACGGAACCCTTACCGGATCCTTGCGAAGGCTGAGCGGCGGATCCATGCCCTTCACGGCCGTATGCTGCGCCGGATGAGCGCTGCCCCGCCCGCCTCCATCGACGAGCTCACCGCCGCCCTCGGCGAGCGCTCGTACCTCGCCGACCGGGGCCTCGCCACGGTGCTGCACGTCGCGCTCCAGCTCGGCAAGCCGCTGCTGCTCGAGGGCGAGGCCGGCGTCGGCAAGACCGAGGTCGCGAAGACGCTCGCCGACCTGCTCGGCGCGCGCCTGATCAGGCTCCAGTGCTACGAGGGCATCGACGTCGCACACGCCCTCTACGACTGGAGCTACGCGCGCCAGATGCTCTACATCCGCACGCTCGAGGCGGCCGGCGACGCAACCGGCGCGCTCCGGGAGGTCTTCGGCAGCGATTTCCTCGTCCGGCGCCCGCTGCTCGACGCGATCGACCACGACGACACCGTGCCGCCCGTGCTGCTCGTCGACGAGATCGACCGCGCCGACGGCGAGTTCGAGGCATTCCTGCTCGAGCTGCTCTCCGACTTCCAGATCACGATCCCCGAGATCGGCACCATCTCGGCCAAGCAGCGGCCCGTCGTCATCCTGACCTCGAACCGCACGCGCGAGCTGCACGACGCGCTCAAGCGACGCTGCATCTACCACTGGATCGGCCATCCGTCGCTGGAGCGCGAGATCGCGATCGTGCGCGCGCGTGTGCCCGGCGTCCCCGAGGTGCTGGCGGCCGAGGCCGCCGCCTTCGTCGAGCGCCTGCGCACGCTCGACCTCGCCAAGTCGCCCGGCGTCGCCGAGACGCTCGACTGGACGCAGGCGCTCGTCGCGCTCGGCCAGAGCGAGCTCGACGCCGACGTCGTCGACGCCACGCTCGGCTCGATCCTCAAGTACCACGAGGACATGCAGCGGGTGCGCGACCACGGCCTGCAGCAGCTGCTCGCCGAGGCCCGCGAGGCCGCGGCGCGCGCCGGCTGACGGATGACCATCCTCACCCCACCGCTGAAGACCACGTCGCCGTGAACGAGGAGCACCACGAGCACGCCCACCGCGGCGATGCGTTCGTGCGCAAGCTCGTCACGTTCGGGCGCATCCTCCGCGAGGCGGGGCTCGAGGTCGGCCCCGGGCGCATGCAGGACGCGCTGCTCGGGCTCGCAGCCGTCGATCTCGTCAACCGCGACGACGTCTACTGGGCGCTGCGCTGCACCATCGTCTCGCGACGCGACGACATCGAGGTCTTCGACGCCGCCTTCGCGGCGTTCTGGGAGCGCGCTCCCCGCATCACGCTGCAGGCGCGGCCGGTCGAGATCAGCGCCGAGCTGCCCGAGGACGCGCAGGACGACGGCAACGACCAGGCCGTCGAGGCCGAGGCCCTGGGCCGCGACGTGCGCGATGGCCAGGATCCCGACGAGCAGGGCGACCAGGAGAACGAGGAGACGGCGGCCGCCGTGTGGTCGGCCGACGAGCAGCTGCGCGACCGCGACTTCGCCCGCTACGGCCCGGAGGAGCTGCGGCGCGCCCGCGCGCTCGTCGCGCGCGTCGCGCGCATCGCCCCACGCCGGCGCTCGCTGCGCCGCCGCCCGGCGAACCTCGGCCGCACGTTCGACCCGCGGCGCACGCTGCAGGAGGCCATGCGCACCGGCGGCGTGCCCATCGAGCGCGCCTGGCGCGAGCCCAAGCTCGTCCCCCGCAAGCTCGTCTACCTCGTCGACGTCTCGGGCTCCATGGAGCCGTACGCGCGCGCGATGGTGATGTTCCTGCAGGCCGCCGTGCGCGCCGGCCGCCACGTCGAGGCGTTCACGTTCGGCACGCGCCTCACGCGGCTGACGCCCCACCTCGCCGGGCGCGACCCCGACCGCGCGCTCGCGAACGCGGCCCGCGCCGTGCCCGACTGGGCCGGCGGCACGCGCATCGGCGAGAACCTCAAGGCCTTCAACGACGTCTGGGGCCGGCGCGGGACGACGCGCGGCGCGATCGTCGTGATCGCCTCGGACGGCTGGGAGCGCGGCGATCCGACGCTGCTCTCGGAGGAGATGAAGCGCCTGCACCTGGCCGCGCATCGCATCGTCTGGACGAACCCGCTCGCGGGCGGCGAGGGCTACCGCCCGCTCGTCGCCGGCATGCAGGCCGCGCTGCCGTACGTCGACGACTTCCTGCCCGGGCACAACCTGCGCGCGATCGAGGCGCTCGCCGAGGTGCTCGAGGAGATCGACGAGGGCTCGATCTCGCCCCCGCGCGGCGGTAGGCTGCGGGTGGGCGCATGAACGACGACACCCTCCGCACCGCAGATCTCTGGCGCACGCGCGGCGACGACGTGGCGCTCGCCACCGTCGTGCGGACGCGCCGCTCGGCCCCGCGCCCGCTCGGATCCAAGTTCGCCGTCGGCTCGCGCGGCGAGATGGCCGGCTCGGTCTCGGGCGGCTGCGTCGAGGGCGCGGTCGTGCACGAGGCCCAGAGCGTGCTCGCGGGCGGCCCGCCGAAGCTCGTCTTCTACGGCATCGCGAACGACGAGGCGTGGGACGTCGGTCTCGCCTGCGGCGGTGAGATCTGGGTCTGGATCGAGCGCTACGACGGCTGGGAGACGCCGCCCGGGCGCGCCGCCCGCGTCACCGTGATCAACGGCGACCATGCCGGCACGCACGCCTTCGTGACCGAGGACGGCGCGAGCGGCGAGGTGCCCGAGGAGCTCGCCGCGGCGATCCTCGCGGCCGGTGGCGAGGCGATCTCGGCCGAGCGCAACCAGACCGTCCTGCTCGACGACGAGGGCCTGATCTTCGCCGAGGCGCTCGTCCCGGCTCCGCGCATCGTCGTCGTCGGCGCCGTCGACACCGCCGACGCGCTCTGCCGCATGACGGGCGCGCTCGGCTGGCGCACCGTCGTGATCGACCCGCGCAGCGCCTTCGCGACCGCCGAGCGCATCCCGTCGGCCGATCAGATCGTCGTCCGGTGGCCCGACGAGGGCTACGACGAGATCGACCTGCGCCCCGAGGATCACATCGTCGTGCTCACGCACGACCCCCAGCTCGACGACCCCGCGATCTCGGGCGCGTTGCGCCGCGGCGTCGGCTACGTCGGCGCGCTCGGCTCACGCCGCACGCAGGAGAAGCGCCGCGACCGCCTGCGCGAGTCGGGCATCGGCGACGAGCAGCTCAGCCGCATCTCGGGCCCGATCGGCCTCGACCTCGGCGCGCACACGCCCGAGGAGACGGCGATCTCGATCCTGGCCGAGATCATCGCCGTGCGCGCGGGCCGCGACGGCGGGCGCCTGCGCGACACGAAGGGCCGCATCCACGTCGTGGACGAGGCGGCCGAGGCCGCCGGCGCGCCCGGACTCTAGGGACGCTCTGCGACGACCAGGTGGCGGTTGCGCTTGCCCTTGCGCAGCATCACGTAGCGCCCGTGCAGGAGATCGGCCCCGGTCAGCTCCCGGCTCTCGATGAGCGCGACGTCGTTGACGTAGATGCCGCCGCCCTCGATCAGGCGCCTGGCGTCACCGCGGCCGCTCGCGAGACCCGTCTCGATCAGGATGTCGATGACGTCGCGCCCGACCACCTCGGCGCGCGTCGTCGGAATCTCGCCGGCGAGCGCCTCGAGCTGCGCCTCCGTGAGCGCGTCGGTCGCGGCCGTGAACCCCTTCGACGCGCTCGCGGCCTCGTCCGCCGCCGCCGCGCCGTGGATCAGGGCCGTCAGCTCCCAGGCCAGTCGCTGCTGCCCCGCGCGCCGCTCGGGCGCTTGCGCGTGTTCGGCTGCGATCTGCCGCACCTCGTCGACGGGCACGAGCGTGAGCACCAGCAGGTAGTGCTCGACGTCGGCGTCCGGCAGGTTCACGAAGTACTGGTAGAGCGCGTAGGGCGACGTCCGCGCCGGGTCGAGCCAGAGCGCGCCGTCGGCGCTCTTGCCGAACTTCTCGCCGTCCGAGCGCGTGATCAGCGGCAGCGTGAGGCCGTGCACCGAGGCGCTGTGACGCCGGCGCACGAGGTCGATGCCGGCCGTGATGTTGCCCCACTGATCCGAGCCGCCGGCCTGCAGCTCGCAGCCCAGGTTCTCGTGCAGCCAGCGGTAGTCGTTGGCCTGCAGGAGCATGTAGCTGAACTCCGTGAACGAGATGCCGTGCTCGCTCGCGACGCGCGTCTTGACCGACTCCTTGGCGAGCATGTAGTTGACCGTGACGTGCTTGCCGACGTCGCGCAGGAAGTCGATCACGCCGATCGGCTCGGTCCAGTCGCGGTTGTCGACGAGCCGCGCCTGGCACGGGCCCGGTTCGAAGTCGAGGAACGCCGAGAGCTGCATCTTGATCGCCGCCGTGTTGCGGCTCAGCGTCTCGCCGTCGAGCAGGTTGCGCTCCTCGCTGCGCCCGCCCGGGTCGCCGATCATGCCCGTCGCGCCGCCCGCCAGCGCGATCGGCAGATGGCCCGCGTCCTGGAAGCGCCGCAGCAGCAGGAGCGGCACGAGATGGCCGACGTGCAGGCTGTCGGCGGTCGGGTCGAAGCCGACGTAGAGCACGAGCGGGCCCTCGTCGAGGCGCGTGCGCAGCGCCTCGAGGTCGGTGTGATCCTGCACGAGGCCGCGGGCGAGGAGGTCGTCGACGATCGCGGAGCCGCTCATGCCGCCAAGTGTTGCAAGCAGGCGCCCGTGGAGCGGCGGAGCCCGCTGATCTCGATCGAGGCGATCGCCGTCCTGCGCGATTAGGCGAGCAGCAGGGCGCCCTCGAGCGCGAGCAGCGTGCGCTTCTGGTCGAGCCCGCCGCCGTAGCCGCCGAAGCCGTCTGCCGCGAGCACGCGGTGGCACGGCCCGATGATCGCGATCGGGTTCGTCGCGCAGGCCTGCCCGGCGGCGCGCACGGCGCGAGGGCTGCCGGCAGCGGTCGCGAGCTCGGCGTAGGTGATCGTCACGCCGTACGGGATGCGCATCATCGCCTCGCAGCAGGCCCGGTGGAAGCCGGTCGCGAGCGACCAGTCGAGCGCCACGTCGAACTCCTCGAGCTCGCCGGCGAAGTAGC
>DASXXY010000328.1:0-5738 GCA_036502805.1 Gaiellales bacterium
CGGAGGCGCGGAAGTCCTCGACCGTCGCGTCGTCGAGCGCGGAGGAGCCGCCGAGCGCGACGCCGGTCGCGATCTGCGTCGCAGTGCCGCCGCCGTCTGCGAGCAGCGCGGCGTGGGCGCCGGCGCGCAGGCGGTCGAGCAGGCCGGCGAGCCCGCCGCGCCGCCCGACGACCGTGAGCTCGCGTGCCGAGAGCGACTCGTGCACGCCCTGGCGCGCGAGCCACGTCCGCCGGTCGAAGCCGTCGTCCGAGGGCGGGACCGCGGCGAGCGTGCCGCTGACCTCGACGACCGTGCCCTGCCGCAGGTCGCCGCGCGAGCGGAGCTCGAGCGGATGGCCGTCGAGCTGTGCGATCGCCGTGCTGCCGAACGGGCCCGGCCGCGGCTGGCCGTCGACGACGAGCCGGACGCGGCTGAGCTGGCCGCTGCGCACCGCGAGCGGGTCGGCCGCGCGCTGCGCGACGCCGTGGGCCGACCACAGCGCGCCCCCGGCGATGCAGCAGAGCACGGCCGCCGCCGCCGGCGTCGCGAGACCGCGCACGCGCCATGCCAGCACGACCAGCGCGAGCACGACGAGCGCGCGACCGAGCGCGCCCGAGCCCGCGAGCGCCGGCAGCGCGAGGCCGATCGCGAGCCAGGGCGCTGCGGCGAGCCCCGCGTGCTCGCCGCGCGCCGCAGCCATCACAGCGCGAGCACGGGCCGCAGCGACTCGAGCCGCTTCGGGCCGATGCCGCTGACCTCGTCCAGCTCGTCGACCGAGCGGAAGCCGCCGTGCGCCACGCGGTAGGCGACGATCCGCGCCGCCAGCGACGGGCCGACGCCGTCGAGCGCGTCCAGCTGCTCGAGGCTCGCGCTGTTGAGGTGCACGATCGCGGGCGGCGCCGCTGCCGCTGCGGCGCCGGTCGCCGCGCCGGCCGCGCCGGCGGGCGGCAGCAGCGGCACGCGCACCTGCTCGCCGTCGGCCAGCAGCAGCGCGAGGTTGACCGACTCGAGATCGGCGCGCCTGCGTGGCCCGCCCGCGCGCCGCACCGCGTCGCGGGCCCGGCTGCCCGGCGGGAGCCGGTACACGCCAGGGTGCTTGACCGCGCCGACGACGTCGACGACCACCGGGCCGGGCGCCGGCCCGTCGCCCGCGAGCGCGGCGCCCGCAGGCACCGACAACGTGGGCGCGGCCTGGGGCGACGGCGCGGCGGAGCCCGGCAGGACACGGCCCGCGAAGATCAGCGCCCCGCCGCCGGCGAGCAGCAGCAGGAGGACGATGCGGCGGTCGAGTTGCACCTGCGCAGCGTGCGCGCGAGCGCTGTCACGGCTCTACCCCGGCGTGTGCCGGGAGCGTGCCGGGAGGCCGGGCGACGCTAGCGCACGACGAAGTTGACGAGCTTGCGCGGCACGACGATGACGCGCACGACGTCGCGCCCCTCGAGGTGGCTCGCGACGTTCTCGAGCGCGCGCGCCTCGGCCTCGAGCTGCTCGTCGCTGCTCGCGGCGGCCGCGCTGAAGCGCCCGCGCAGCTTGCCGTTGACCTGCACGGCGATCTCGACCGTGTCGTGCACGAGGAACGCCGGCAGCGCCTCGGGCCACGCCTCGCGCCAGAGCTGCTCGCCGCCGAGCTGCTGCCAGAGCTCCTCGGCGATGTGCGGCGCGTAGGGCTGGATCAGCGAGATCAGCGTCGAGGCGGCGAAGCCGGCGACGGCGGGCTCGACCTCGTCGCGCGCCGAGGCCGCCTCGTTGAGCAGCTCCATCGCGGCCGCCACGGCGGTGTTGAAGTGGAAGCGCTCGGACGAGTCGCGCGTCGACTTGTCGATCGCCCAGTGCGCCTTGCGCACGAGCGCGAGGCCGGGCTCGCCGAGGCCTGCAGGCGAGGCGGGGGACGCCGTCACGCGCACGCCGTCCGCGGCCAGGCCGCCGACGAGGCTCCAGAGCCGCTGCAGGAAGCGGTAGCAGCCGGCGATGCCGCCGTCCGTCCACTCGGCGTCGTCCTCCGGCGGGCCCATGAAGAGCGCGTAGAGGCGCAGCGAGTCGGCGCCGTAGCGGGCGACGAGCTCGTCGGGCGAGACTACGTTGCCCTTCGACTTGGACATCTTCGCGCCGTCCTTGTAGATCATCCCCTGCGTGAAGAGGCGCTTGAACGGCTCCTTGAAGCCGACCAGGCCGGCGTCGTAGAAGACCTTCGTGAAGAAGCGCGAGTAGAGCAGGTGCAGGATCGCGTGCTCGACGCCGCCGATGTACTGGTCGACGGGCAGCCAGCGGTCGACCTCGGCGCGATCCCACGCGGCCTCGGAGTTGTGCGGGTCGACGTAGCGGATGTAGTACCAGGACGAGCACATGAACGTGTCCATGGTGTCCGTCTCGCGCTGCGCGGGCCCGCCGCAGCTCGGGCACGGCACGTTGACCCAGTCGGTCGCGGTGGCGAGCGGAGAGAGGCCCTTCGGCCGGTAGTCGTCGATCTCGGGCAGGACGACCGGCAGCTGGTCGTCGGGCACCGGGACGAGCCCGCAGCTCGGGCACGAGACGATCGGGATCGGGCAGCCCCAATAGCGCTGGCGCGAGATCAGCCAGTCGCGCAGGCGGTAGTTGATCGTGGCCTCGCCGCTGCCGCGCTCGCGTAGCGACGCGACGATCGCCGCGTAGGCCTCGTCGGCGGGCAGGCCGGTGAACGGGCCGGAGTTGAGCATCACGTCGTCGGCCGAATGCGCCGTGTAGACCTCGCCCTCGGGGGCCTCGCCGCTCGCGGGCGCGATCACGGGCAGGATCCGCAGCCCGTGCTTGCTCGCGAACTCGAAGTCGCGCTCGTCGTGGGCCGGCACGGCCATGATCGCGCCCGTGCCGTAGCCCATGAGCACGTAGTCGGCGACCCAGACCGGGATCTCCTCGCCGGTCACCGGGTTCGTGATCGTGCGCCCGGTGTCGACGCCGGTCTTGGCCTTGTCCTGCGCGCGCTCCTCCTCGGAGTGCGCCGCGTTGTGGCGCACGTAGTCGAGCACCGCGGCCTCCTGCGGCGTGCCCGCGACGAGCTTCGGGATCAGCGGGTGCTCGGGCGCGAGGATGAAGAACGTCGCGCCGAAGAGCGTGTCGGGGCGCGTCGTGAAGACGGGGATCGACTCGTCCAGGTCGCGCTGGCGGAACTCCACGGTGGCGCCCTCGGAGCGGCCGATCCAGTTGCGCTGCATCGCGAGCACGCGCTCGGGCCAGTCCTCGAGCAGCGCCATGTCGTCGAGCAGCCGCTGCGCGTAGTCCGTGATCTTGAAGTACCACTGCGCCAGCACGCGGCTCTCGACGAGCGAGCCGCAGCGCTCGCAGTGCCCGTCGATGACCTGCTCGTTGGCGAGCACGGTCTGGTCGACCGGGCACCAGTTGACGGGCGCCTCGCGCTTGTAGGCGAGGCCGCGCTCGAACAGCTGCAGGAAGATCCACTGCGTCCAGCGGTAGTACTCGGGCTCGGCGGTCGAGAGCTCGCGCGACCAGTCGATCGACCAGCCCATGCGCTTCATCTGCTTGCGGATCGCCGCGATGTTGTCGTCCGTGACCGCGCGCGGGTTGCGGCCCTCGCGGATCGCCGCGTTCTCGGCCGGCAGGCCGAACGAGTCGTAGCCCATCGGGTGCAGGACGCGCAGGCCGTGGCGGCGGCGCTGATGGCAGAGCGCATCGCCGATCGTGTAGTTCTTGACGTGGCCCATGTGCAGCTCGCCCGACGGATAGGGCAGCATCTCGAGCACGTACTGCAGCCGCGAGCCGTCCTCCCCGGGCTCGGGGTTCGGGGTCGTGAAGGCCTCGGCGTCGTGCCAGACCTGCTGCCACTTGGCCTCGACCGCGGCCGGGTCGTAGCGCTGCATGCTCGCTGCCTTGTCGGAAATCGTCGCCAGAAATGGAAACGCCTCTCCGTGGAGAGGCGCTGCGGTTCCTCCGCCGGCACCCTCGGTGCCGCCGTCTGAACCGCTCACAGGAGGAGGAGTGCGCGTTCGCACATCGCGGCTGCGAGTCTATCAGCCGCCTGCGGGCCGCTCCATGCAGCGCTCGCCCGGCGTCGTGAAGCCGAAGCGCGCGTACAGGCGGTGCATGTCCTTCGTGTGCAGGATCCAGCGCAGGCCGCCGTGCGGGCCGTTCTCGATCGCCTCGCGCACGAGCTCGACGCCGAGCCCGCGGCCGCGGTACTCCGGCAGCACGTAGACGTCGAAGAGCCACGCGTACGTGGTGTCGTCCGAGGCCACGCGGCAGAAGCCGACCTGGCGGCCGTCGTCGTACAGGCCGACGACGCGCGCGGCGTCGCCGACGAGGTGCTGCACGGTCGCGAACGGGCGCCCGAGCGCCCAGTAGCAGTGCTCGCTGAGGTACGCGTGCACGGTCGGGACGTCGATCCGCGTGCGATCGTCGTCGAGCTCGATGCCAGGCGAGAGCCCTCGCCGCACGCGCTACTTCTTCTTGGCGCCCGAGCGAGCCGTGGTCTTGCGAGCCGCGCCGGTGGTGGCCTTGCGGGCCCGCTTCGGCTTCGTCTCCTCGCGCGGGCCGGCGGCGATCATGCGCGCGGCCTTCGACTTCTTGCGCGCAGCCGTGTTCGGATGCAGCGCGCGGCGCGCGGCGGCGCGGTCGACCAGCACCTGCAACTGCTTGTGCTCGCCTTCGATCAGCGCCGTGTCACCAGCGTCGATCGCCGTCTCGAGCCGGCGGAAGTAGGTCTTGATGGTCGTCTTGTAGCGCAGGTTCTCCAGCCGCTGACGGCTGGCGACCTTGATGCGCTTCTTCTGTTGCTTGATGTTCGCCACGAGGACAGGACGGTAGCAGGAAGCGGGTTTGCGGGGCTGCGCATGCCCGCGACCGGCTCCCGGCCCGCTCGCGGCGAGCCCTCACGTGACGCGCGCGGACGACTGCACGACGATCTTGCCGCCGCGCGTCAGCACGGCCGAGATCGTGCCCTTGCGGCCGTGCAGTGCGACCGAGCTCGTGACCGTGGTGGTGGGCGTCTTGAGCACCTTCGCGAGCGTCGTGCGCTTGCCGCGATAGGTGCGGTACCACGTGATCTTGAGCTTGACGGTCGCCTTCGGCACGGCCGCGAAGTGGAAGCGCGCCCAGAGGCTGCGCGGGCCGTGCGCCGAGTGCAGCGCCTTGCCCCCGCGCGCGCTGCTCAGCGCGACCACGTCGACGACGCCCTCGCTCGGAGGCGCGAGCAGCACGTCGAAGGCCGCGCCCGCGACGCCGGTGGTCGACGGCGTGAGCGTCAGGTGGTAGCCGCCGGGGAGCAGCGTCGCCGGCAGCCGGATCGCGCGCGAGTAGGCGCCCGGCGCGAGCTTCAGCGTGACGTGGATGCGCCGCGTGCGGCCGCGGGAGACGTCGAGGACGTAGCTGCCCGAGACGGGGGCCGTGCCGGCCACCGTGAGCGTGCCGCCGACGCGGCTGTGCTTCCACTTGGCGCTGAACCGCGCGTCGCCGATCGTCACGGCGGCGGCCTGCACGACGACCGCGACGTCCGTGCCGCTCGTGTTGCCGAGCGCGTCGGTGACGCCGACGTGCGCCGTGTAGGTGCCCGCGGCATAGGTGTGGGCCACGCTCAGGCCGGCGGCCGTGCCGCCGTCGCCGAACGTCCACACGGGCGCGCCGACCACCGACCACGCGTCGCTCGCCGTCGTCGCCAGCGTGACCGGGATCCCGGCGTACGGTCCGCCCGTGAGCGTCGGCGCCGTGAGCACGGGCGGCCGCGCGTCGTAGTACGAGAGCCGCACGGGGTGGCGCGTGCCGTCGTAGGGCGT
>DASXXY010000329.1:0-5773 GCA_036502805.1 Gaiellales bacterium
CGAACGCGCCCTCGTCCTCGGCGGCGTCCACGCCGAGGCGCGCGCGGAGATCGTCCGCGACCCCCTGCGGCGTCTCGCCGGCGAGCGACAGCCGCACGAGCCCCTGCGGGCCGCCGGCCAGCGTGAGGACGCCGATCGGCGAGTCGCAGCTGGCGATGGCGTACATGTCCGGCAGGCTAGGCGATGCGCGCGTCGACCTGCCGCTGGCGGAGGCTCAGGCCGCGCGCGAGCGGCGGAGCCGCCGCATCAGCGCGACGGCGACCGTGGGACGGCGCCGTGCCGCGCGGCGTGCGCGGGCGGCATCGAGCATCCGCTGGTCGACCGGATAGCCACACGTGGCCTGGGGAGTGAGTGGCTGTCTGTGCATGTGCGCTTCCTTCGCTTGCGTGCCGTGTGCGGGGCACCCTCGCTGTGCGGAACGCGACCCGGCGGTTCTCGTCGTCAACGCGTCACGAGGCGCCGCTGTTCCCGCCGGCGGCGCTCATCGCAGGGAGACGTCCAACTGGCACTCGCATGGAGTGCCAGTTGGACGTTCTGCCCGTCGGGACGCTCAGGCCGTGCCGGCTGCGCTCGCCGTCGTCGCCGTCGAGGCCGTCGCCGTGAGGTCGTAGACCGTGACCCCGCCGACCGTCTTGGCCGTGTAGTTCGCCGCGACCCAGGTCGCGATGGCGCTCGAGCTCTGCGAGCTCCCGATGCCGCCTCCGCCGCCGCCCCGGCTGCCGCCGGCGAGGAAGTAGTGGATCTCACCGGCGGCCACGTAGGCCTTGAACTGCGCGAGCGTCGGCGACGGGTCGGTGCCGTTGAAGCCGCCGATCGCCATCACCGGGCTGTCGCTCGCCAGCTGCACGCCCGCCGCGCTGTTGGCGCCCACGACCGCCGCGACCCAGCGATAGCTCGCGGCGTTCTTCGTGAGCGCCGCGACGAGGGCCTTGCTGGGCGTCGAGGAGTCGAGCAGGCCGCCGAGTCCGCCCTGGCCGCCGCCCGCCGGCCGCGTCCCGGTGCCGCCGAACGCGGGTGCGGTGCCGGTGCCGGCGCCGGCACCGGTCGGCGGAGCGCCGCCCTGGAAGCCGCCGGCGCCCGTCGGCGGCGTGCCGCCGCCCTGGAAGCCGCCGGCGCCGGGGCCGCCCTGACCGCCGCCGCGGAAGCCGCCGCCACCACCGGGCCCGCCCATGCCGACCGAGCCGGCCGGCCCGGCGGACGGGAGCGAGCCGCTGTGCGCGGACGAGGCCGTCTGCACGGCGTAGGCCGCGGGCGCTGCGAGCGCCATCGCGAGCGCGAAGGCGAGCACGAGGCGGCCCGTCATGCGGTTGCCCTGCCAGAGCGCCGGGCCGATGGCGAGCGCCACCGCTGCGGCGATGCCGCCGACGACGATGCCGAAGCGCAGCCAGGGCTGCCAGTCGGGCGTGCGGTCGAGCAGGACGAACACCCACACGGACGTCATCGCAACCGTCGCGGCGAGCGCGAGCCGCGCGACGAGCTCGTCGCGGTGGAGCCACGCCCACGTGATGCCGATGCCGACGAGGGCGCCGATCGCGGGCGCCAGCGCGACCGTGTAGTACGGGTGGATGATGCCCTTGGCGAAGCTCAGCATGAGGCCGCTGACGACCAGCCAGGAGCCCCAGATCAGCACCGCCGCGCGCCTGCCGTCGGTGCGGCCGCCGCGGCGCGTGGCCCACAGCATCACGCCGCAGAGCAGCAGCGCCGCGGGCAGGAGCCACGAGATCTGCGTGCCCATCTCGGTCCCGAACAGGCGCGTGATGCCGGTCGCGCCCCACATGCCGGTCTGGTTGCCGCCGACCGTCTGGCCGCCGATCACGCTGCCGCTCTCGTTGCCCGTCAGCCGGCCGAAGCCGTTGTAGCCGAAGATCAGGTTGAGGATGCTGTTGTCCTGCGAGCCGCCGATGTAGGGCCGGCTGGCGGCCGGCCAGAGCGCGACGATCGCAACCCACCAGCCGGCCGCGAGCACCATCGCGAGGCCGGCCGCGAGCACGTGGCCGAGGCGGCGCCAGAACGTCGCCGGCGCGGCCAGCAGGTAGACGAGCGTGAAGCCGGGGACGACGAGCAGCGACTGCAGCATCTTGGCCAGGAAGCCGAAGCCGATCAGCGCGCCGACGAGCATGAGCCAGCGCCACGAGGCGTGCTCGAGCGCACGGGTGAGCGCATAGGCGGCAGCGACGAGCAGCAGCGTCAGCAGCGCGTCGGGGTTGTTGAAGCGGAACATCAGCGCCGCGACCGGCGTGATCGCGAGCACGGCGCCGGCGAGCAGCCCGGCGGCCGGCGTGAAGCGGCGTCGCACGGCCAGGTACAGGAGGCCGACCGCGGCGACGCCCTCGAGCGCCTGCGGGGCGAGGATGCTCCAGGAGTTGACGCCGAAGATGCGCGCCGAGATCTCCATCGGCCAGAGCGCGGCCGGCGACTTGTCGACGGTGATGAAGTTGGAGGAGTCGAAGGAGCCGAAGAAGAACGCCTTCCAGCTCTTCGTGCCGGCCTGGACGGCGGCCGAGTAGAAGCCGTTGCCCCAGCCGCTGGCGCCCAGGTCGACGAGGTAGAGGAGCGCCGTCGCGGCCAGCAGCGAGAGCAGCGCCGGTCGTACCCACGCGGAGTCGGCCGCGCGCCCGCGCACGAGGCTGCGGAGCCGTGCGCGCACTCGAGCCTCGCTCTCGCGGTCGCGGGTGGCAGCGATGCTCTCGGGTGTCGTGGCGCTCATGGTGTGCTCCAGTGCGCCTCGGGCGCGTGGGTTTCGGGGGCCGCCCGCCGTGCGCGGAAGACCCAGGACCGGAAGAGGACGAAGCGGAGGATCGTGGCGACGAGGTTCGCGGCCACGAGGACGGCGAGCTCGACCGCCCGCGAGGGCGCCGAGCTCAGCGCATGCAGCGCGACGAGCGAGAGCGACGTCACCGCGAGCGCGAGGCCGAAGACGACGAGCCCCTGCGCCTGGTGGCGCATGCGGCTGCCTGCGTCGCGGATCGCGAACGTCAGCCGCCGGTTGGCCGCGGTGTTGCCGACCGCCGTCGCGAGCAGCGCGACCGCATTCGCCGCCTGCGCGGCGACGACGGAGCGGAGCGCGATGAAGAGCAGCGTGTAGGCGAGCGTCGAGACGGCGCCGATGGCCGCGAAGCGCAGCACCTGGCCGCCGAACCCCGGCACGCCCTCGCGCGTCGTGACGCCTGCGAGCGCGCTGCGCGTGGCGCGCATCTCCCGCGCCAGGCGCGCGACGCCGCGCAGGTCGGCGAGCGCCGTCGAGACGATGTCGACGCGCGAGTCGGGATCGTCGACCCAGTCGACCGGCACCTCGTGGATGCGCAGGCCGGCGCGCTCGGCGAGCACGAGCAGCTCCGTGTCGAAGAACCACGCGCGGTCGTGCACGAGCGGCAGGAGCTCGCGCGCGCAGTCCGCGCGGATCGCCTTGAAGCCGCACTGGGCGTCGGAGAACCGCGCCCGCAGGACGACGTGGAGGATCGCGTTGTAGCAGCGCGAGATGACCTCGCGCTTGGGGCCGCGGACGACGCGCGAGCCGCGCGAGAGGCGCGTCCCGATGGCGAGGTCGCTGTGGCCCGAGAGCAGCGGCGCGACGAGCGGCAGGAGCGCTGCGAGGTCGGTCGAGAGGTCGGAGTCCATGTAGGCGAGTACCTGCGCGTCGCTCTCCGACCAGACGGCGTGCAGCGCCCGGCCCCGGCCCTTCTGCTCGAGCCGCACGGCGCGCACCTCGCCGAGCTCGCGCTCGAGCGCGACGGCGGCGTCCCAGGTGCCGTCCGTCGAGCCGTTGTCCGCGATCGTGATGCGGAACGTGAACGGGAAGGCCTCGGAGAGGTAGGCGTGCAGTCGGCGGACGTTCGGCTCGAGCGCGGCGATCTCGTTGTAGACGGGGACGACGATGTCGACCGCCGGCGGCGTGGCCGGGCCGGCCACGCCGGCGCGCGTCGAGATGCGGCGCGCGAGCTTCACGGGTGCGGTCTGGATCGCCATGAGACGAGTATCCAGCGGCCCCGTAAGACGGCTGTGAGCGGTTCCTGTGAATCTGTCACAGGCTCCGGGCGACGCCGCGACGAGTCGCTGTGGGCGACCGCGCGCGAGTCTGGACCGCAACACGGGGGTCTGACCCGCGCGTTGCGGGTCTGACCCGCACGTTGCGGGTCTGACCCCCGTGTTGCGTTCGTGCGCATCGGCGCGAGTCGCTGTCGCGCGCGAGGGCGACTCGCGAGTCAGCGCACGCGCACGCTGTAGCTGCGCGAGGCGAGCTCCTCGACCTGGCCGCGCACGGTCAGGTGCACCTCGACCTGCAGCGACGCCGTGCCGGTCGGAAACCAGCGCGGCACCGGCGTGACGTACTGCCAGGTCGTCGCGCCGGTCTGCGTCACGGTCGCGGAGCGGAAGCGCCAGCGCGTGGAGCCGTGGCGCAGCGTGATGCGCGCGTAGCTCGCGAGCGCGCGCGTCGTCTTGCCGCGCACGGTGTAGACGACGCGCCAGCGCGTCGCGCGAGAGCGCAGCAGCACCTGGGGCACGCCGCCGGTTCGCGGGCTCGGCTGCGCGCTCACCGAGCTCAGCGCGACGTGCGCCTCGGCGAGACGTTCGGGAACGGTGGCGCCGAGCGCGAGCGCGCTTGCGGCGAGCGCCACGACGGGGCCTGCTGGCCGCATCCGCGGGCGTCGCATCAGGTCATTCAATCAGGGAGGGTGGATGCCGCATATGCGATCGGAGGCGTAGTGTGATCGATCCGGTAGCCTCCGCGCATGGCGTTGCTGGACGGAAAGATCGCCCTCGTCTCGGGCGTCGCGAACAAGCGCTCGCTCGCGTGGGCGATCGCGCGCCGCCTCGCCGAGAACGGCGCGACGCTCGCGTTCACCTACCAGGGCGAGCGCATCGAGTCGAGCGTGCGCGAGCTGGCGGCCTCCGTCGGCTCCGACGTCGTCATCGAGTGCGACGTCTCGGACGACGGCAGCATCGATCGCGCCTTCGGCCAGATCGAGGAGCGCGTCGGCGGGCTCGACCTGATGGTGCACTCGATCGCGTTCGCGCAGGCGCACGATCTCGCGGGCCGCTTCACGGACACGAAGCGCGACGACTACCGCCTCGCGGTCGACATCAGCGCCTACTCGCTCGTCGCCATGACGCAGCGCGCCGAGCCGCTGATGGAGGCGCGCGGGGGCGGCTCGATCGTGACGATGACCTACCTCGGCGGCGAGCGCGCGATCCCGGGCTACAACGTCATGGGCGTCGCCAAGGCGGCGCTCGACGCGTCGATGCGCTACCTCGCGGCCGACCTCGGGCCGAAGAACATCCGCGTCAACGCCATCAGCGCGGGTCCCGTCCGCACGCTCGCGGCGCGCGGCATCGCCGGCTTCAGCCAGATGGAGGGCGTGATCGCCGAGCGCTCGCCGCTCGGGCGCGGCATCGAGGCCGACGACGTCGGCCAGGCCGGGCTCTACCTGCTCTCGCCGATGGCGGGCAGCGTGACCGGGACGATCCTCTACGTCGATTCCGGTTACCACGCGATGGGCCTGTAGGCCCGCCAGTGATCCAGCGCCCGGCGCTGCACGTGCTCGGCTGCGCGACCGCCGGCGGCAATCCCGGCGAGGCCTGCTCGGGCTATCTCGTGACGGCGGGCGGCTCGCGCATCCTGCTCGACTGCGGCCCCGGCGTCGTCGCCTCGCTGCTCGCGCGCGACGCCTCGCCGCTGACCGCCGTCGTGCTCTCGCACCTGCACTTCGACCACATCGGCGACGTCGTGCCGCTCGGCTTCGCGCACATGATCGGCCTCGCGACGGAGTGGGCG
>DASXXY010000330.1:0-11368 GCA_036502805.1 Gaiellales bacterium
CGCGGGCGTCGACGGCGCTGCCGGAGTCCTTGTACGAGCGCGCCGAGGTGATCACGTCGAACACGTCGGCGACCGCGACGATGCGCCCGGCGAGCGAGATGTCGTCGCCCGCATCGCCCTTCGGATAGCCCTTGCCGTCCCAGCGCTCGTGGTGGTCGCGGATCGCGTCCGTCCACTCGCCGAGCCACGTGCGCAGCGGCTCCGCGAGGCGCGCGCCGAGCTCGGGGTGGCTACGGATCAGCTGCCACTCGTCGTCGCTCGGGCGGCCCGGCTTCGTCAGGATCTCGGCCGGCACCTCGAGCTTGCCGACGTCGTGCAGCAGCGCGGCCCAGTTCAGGCGGTCGACGTCGGCGCGCCCGAGCCGGAGCTCCTTCGCGATCATCTGCGAGTACGCGCGCACGCGCTCGGAGTGGCCCCGCGTGAGGCTGTCGTGCACGCTCAGCGCCGCGACGAAGCCGAGCAGGCGCTCGGCGGCCTCGGCGGGCGTATCGCTCTCGCGCCCGGCGCGCGCCTCGGCGAGGCGGTGCTCGAGATCGTCGGTCGTGCCGGCCGTCAGCGCCGTGCGGAAGCGCGACGGCGCCTCGTCGGGGAAGACGAGCGCGAGCTTGAGCAGCGCGGCGAGCGGCAGCAGCCGGCGCGTCAGGCGATCGATGCCGACGAGCACGACCATCGCGGCGGCGCTCAGTCCGACCCACCACGCGATGCGGCCGAGCGCTCCGCCCTCAGGCGGCGGGACGATCCCGCTCGCGACGTGCACGAACGCGACCGAGGCCGCGATCGGCGCCACGAGCACGAAGCCACGCAGCAGCGCCGCCACGAATGGGTGCGGCTGCCACCTCGGTGTGTAGTCGGGTGCGCCCTCCGTCGTCATGCAGACCGCATCCGGTATCGGTCGCCGCAAGCGGCAGCTTGACCCCCCGTTCGCGGGTCCCGGGCACATGCGCCGGCGGCCGGGCGCCGGGGTGATTTCCAGCGCGCAGGCGCTGCCCTATCCTCCTCGCTGCGGGTGGGGTGCCAACACCTCGCCGCCGACGGCGTCCAAGGGAAGCGAGTGAACGAACAACTGACGCGGCGCGAGGCGCTCGTCGCGGCGCTCGCCGCGGCGGCGCTCGGGGGCGGGGTGCTTGCGCGCCCCCTGTCCGCGCGCGCCGCCACGGGCACGACGCGCGTCGGGGTCATCCTGCCGCTCTCGAAGCCGGGCGACTCCGTCGCGGGCGGCAACATCCTCAAGTCCGCGCAGATGTGGGCCGACTGGATCAACGCCCAGGGCGGCGTCGGCGGCCACAAGGTCGAGCTCAGGCCCTACGACGAGAAGTCGAAGCCCGACCTCGGCGTCAAGGCGATCACGAAGGCGATCACGAAGGACCACTGCTCGGTGATCCTCGGCGGCTGGGACTCGCCCGTCGTGCTGGCCGAGATCGAGGAGGCCCACGCGCAGGGGACGCCGTACTTCGTGAGCTACGCCTGGGCGTCCGAGATCACGAAGCGCAGCTACCCCGAGGTCGTCCGCATCGCGCCGAACGTCGACCAGCTGACGAACGCCTTCGCGCCCTTCCTGCAGGCCCGGGGCTATCACGCCGTGACGATGATCGAGGAGGACACCGCCTACGGGGCGGGGCTCGGCCAGGGCATCCGCGACACCTCCGCGCTCGTCGGGCTCGACGTCGCGACGGTGGTCTACAAGCACGACTCGCACGACCTCCGCGACCAGCTCAAGCAGCTGCTGGCACACAAGCCGGACGCCATGATCGTGGCCGGGGCGACCGCTCCGGGCCTCACGCTGGCGATCACGCAGGCCCGCTCGCTCGGCTATCGCGGCGACATCCTGCTCGGCTGGGACTACGTCAACGACGACTTCTGGAAGGCCACGGGCAAGCAGGGGATCAACGTCATCTGGCCGACGTTCTCGGCGCCCTCGCTGCACCTCACGAACGTCGGCCTGACGTTCAAGCACCTCTACCAGAAGCGCTACAAGCACTCGCCGCTCGTCTACCAGGCGTTCACGTGGGATCAGCTCAACGCCTGGAAGTGGGCCGTGGACGCCGCCGGCTCGAGCGCTCCGGCGGCCGTCGTGCAGGCGCTGCCGCGCATCGACATGCTCGGCACGATGGGCCGCATCCGGCTCTCGAACATGGCGGGCACCGTGCACTACAACCAGTGGGAGGGCGTGGCCGTCTACTTCGACCAGGCCGCCAAGAAGGGCGCGACGGACGCGACCGCGCGGGTGCTCGGCAGCGTCAAGAACTCGATCGTCAAGCTGGCGTAGGCGCGCCACCCCGCGCGTCTCCTACGATCCGGCCCCATGCCGCATCGCTCGCTCTGGCTCGACGAGGCGCTGGCCTCGGACGAGCCCTCCGCCCCGCCGCTCGAAGGCGCCGCGCGCGCCGACGTCGCCATCATGGGCGGCGGCTATGCCGGCCTCTGGACCGCGATCCGCATCAAGGAGCGCGAGCCCTCGTGCGACGTCGTCGTGCTCGAGCAGGACATCTGCGGCGGCGGCGCCAGCGGGCGCAACGGCGGCTTCGCGCTCACGGAGTGGGCCAAGCTCGGCACGCTCGCCGAGGTCTGCGGCCGCGACCGGGTGCTCGAGGTCGCACAGCAGTTCGAGGACGCCGTCGACGAGATCGGCACGTTCTGCGAGGCGCACGGGATCGACGCCCGCTACCACCGCGCGGGCCACCTCTGGACGGCGACGTCACCGGCGCAGCTCGGCGCCTGGGACGGCGTCATGAAGACCTGCCGCGAGCTCGGCGTGATGCCGTTCGAGGAGTGGTCGCCCGAGGAGGTCGCTCGCCGCAGCGGGTCGGACCGCCACATCGCGGGGCTCTTCGAGCCGACCGGCGCGATCCTCCAGCCGGCGCTGCTCGTGCGCGGGCTGCGGCGCGTCGCGCTCTCGCTCGGCGTGCGCATCCACGAGGGCACGAAGGTGACGAAGCTCGACCGCCGCGCGCCGGCCGTCCTGCACACGCCGCGCGGCGTCGTCACCGCCGACCGCGTCGTCGTCGCCACGAACGCCTGGGCCGTCGGCCTGCGCGAGCTGCACATGAAGCTCGCCGTGATCTCGAGCGACCTCGTCGCGACCGCGCCGATGCCCGACCGCCTGCGCGAGATCGGCTGGACCGGCAACGAGGCGATCAGCGACTCCAAGCTGCAGATCTCCTACTACCGCACGACCGACGACGGCCGCATCGTCTACGGCAAGGGCGGCTGGGGCATCGCGCTGCACGACCGCATCGGCGCGCGCTTCGACCGCGACGAGGCCCGCGCCCGCGACGTCACGCGCACGCTGCACGAGATCTACCCGATGCTCGCCGACGTGCCGATCGAGGCCGACTGGTGCGGGCCGATCGACCGCACGCGCTCGGGCCTGCCGATCTTCGGCCACCTCGGCGGCCGCGAGCACATCGTCTTCGGCGTCGGCTTCTCTGGCAACGGCGTCGCGCCCTGCGTCGTCGGCGGGAAGATCCTCGCCTCGCTGGCGCTCGGCAGCGACGACGAGTGGAGCCGCAGCCCGCTCGTCGACGGCGTGCAGGGGCACTTCCCGCCCGAGCCCATCCGCTTCCTCGGCGCGCACGTCGTGCGCGAGGGCGTCGCGCGCAAGGAGGAGGCCGAGACGAACGGCCGCACCCCGAGCCGCCTCGCCGTCGCCCTCGCGGGCCTCGCCCCCGCGGGGATGATCCCGAAGAAGGACGAGTAGCGCGGCGGGATGCCGGGGTCAGACCCCCGACTCCCGCTTCGGCCGGGGCCGGACGCTCAGCCGGGTCGGTCTGCGAGCGCCGCGAGGCGCGCGAGGCGGTCGTCCCAGCGGGCGCCAACGCTCGCCATCCAGTCGATCGCGTCGCGCAGTGGCTCGCCGCGCGCATGGAAGCGCGTCTCGCGCCCCACGCGCTCGCTCTCGACGAGACCGGCCGAGGCCAGCAGCGAGAGGTGCTTCGCGACGGCCTGGCGCGTCACGGGCAGGTCGCGCGCGAGCTCGCTCGCGGTCGCCTGGCCGCTCGCGGCCACGCGCACGAAGACCGTGCGCCGCGTGTCGTCGGCGAGCGCGCCGAAGACGATGCCGGGATCGATCGTCACGCGAGCGCGAGCGCCCGGGCACCGCCGGAGGACGCGGGCACGGCCTCCGTCTCGGTCACGCGCACGCGCGTCCCGGCCGGATCGTCGCCGAGCTCGAACTCGACCGTCGTCGCCGCGTCCTCGTCCTCGAGCGGCCACCAGCGGATGCGCAGCAGCTCGTTCTCGTCGACGCGCTCGACGATGCCGGTGCGCGGGTCGGGCTCGCCGGCCGTCTCGACCGTCCCGCCCTCCCAGGGCTCCAGCTCGACCTCGGGCGCGAGCCAGCGCGAGAGCTCGCCCGGATCGGTGAGCCACCGCCACGTCTCGTCCCGCTCCGCAGGGAGCACGATCTCCCGTGTCACGCTCGCCATTCCCGTCACCTCCACACGCAACTGTTCGGTTGCACTAATCTGCAACCGTGGAGTTGCAATCCTAGGGCTCTTCGCGCCGTCGCGTCGCGAGCGGCGCGACGAGCCCGTCAGCACCGGAGGTCGCTCGTGTCCCCCCTCATCCCGATGGTCGTCGAGAACACGAGCCGCGGCGAGCGCTCGTTCGACATCTACTCGCGCCTGCTCAACGACCGCATCGTCTTCCTCGGCACGCCGGTCACCGCGGACGTCGCCAACGTGATCGTCGCGCAGATGGTGCACCTCGAGTCGGACGATCCCGAGAAGGACATCTCGCTCTACATCAACTCGCCGGGCGGCGACGTCTACGCCGGGATGGCGATCTACGACACGATGCAGTTCATCCGCCCCGACGTGCGCACGATCTGCTTCGGGATGGCGATGTCGATGGGCGCGATCCTGCTCGCGGGCGGCGCCGCCGGCAAGCGCACGTCGCTCCCGAACGCGAAGATCATGATCCACCAGGGCTCGACGCCAGGCTTCGAGGGGCAGGCGACCGACATCGAGATCCGCGCGCGCGAGATCCTCGCGCTGCAGCGCCGCATGGAGGAGATCCTCGCCCACCACACCGGGCAGCCGGTCGAGCAGGTGCACCTGGACACCGAGCGCGACAACTTCATGAGCGCCGCGGAGGCCCGCAGCTACGGCCTGATCGACAACATCATCGTCACCCGCGAGGACGAGCCGCAGTGGCGCGTCGGGCTCGCGAACCGCCCGCCCGAGCTGGCGGGCGGTGGCGAGCCGGCTTAGCCGGTGACGCTGACCCTGTGCGTGAGCGTGCCGAGCGCCTTCGACGACGTGTCGCCGCGCGTCAGCGCATAGATGATCGAGGCCTGGCCCTTGCCCGTGACCTGATACACGACGATCACGTTCCTGCCGACGTCCGCCTCCGAGACCTGGCGCAGGATCTTCGGATCGACGCGGCGGGCGAGCCGCCAGACGAGGCCCTTGTCGGCCGGGTGCGGGAGCGCGACGGCGACGAACAGCCCGCGCTGCGTCGTGATCGTCGCGACGGGCCCCTTCGGCAGCGCGCCGATCGGCGTGGAGTCCGCGAGCGCGGGCGTGGCCGCGACCGCGGCGATGACGAGCGCCGCGAAGCCGCGGCGGAGGGTTCTGGTGAGGTTGCGATGCACGCCTCCACCTTACGCACGCGCGGCTCGGCTCCTCCTCCGTCGAGAGCTGCACGAATGGGGTCGGACCCCTATCGTGCACGCGCGACGTCGAGGGCTGGCATGGCTCTGGGGCGTGCGCGATAGGGGTCTGACCCCATTCGTGCAGCCCGCAGCGTCCGACACACACAGCGAGCCGACAGTCGACCCAGCCCGGCCCGAGAACCCCTACGCCGTCGGCGAGTTGTCGCGACCCACGACGCACCAGATCGCGTGCACCGGCACGTCGCCGACGTTCGCGAGACGGTGTGGGGTCGTCGAGGCGAACGAGATCGAGTCGCCGGGCTCGAGCACGTGCTCCTCGAACACGAGCGTCACGCCGAGGCGGCCGCTGAGGACGACGCCGTACTCGCGGCCGGCGTGCCGCGTCAGCGACTCGGCCGCGCTCGAGGCGCCGCCGACGTCGTAGAGCACGTCGAGGAACTCGACGTCGTCGTCGTGCTGGGTCGTCAGGCGCTCCCAGCGCACGCCGGAGTCGAGCGAGATCGCACGGCGGTTGTGCGAGCGCTGCACGGGGCCGCTGCTGGAGGGCCCCTGATCCTCGCGCGCGCCGAGCGAGCCGGGGCGTCGCTCGCGGCTCGTGTCGTCGCCGTCGAAGAGCAGGTCGTCGACGGAGACCTCGAGCTCGGTCGCGATCGCGTAGAGCGTCCCGACGGACGGCTGCGAGCGCCCGGTCTCGATCTGCGAGATCAGGCTCGGCGAGACGCCCACCCGCCGCGCGAGCTCGCGCAGCGTGAGGTTGCGCAGCGTGCGATTGGCACGGAGGCGCGAGCCGATGGCGGAGCGGCGCTCCGGCGTTCGGGCGTTCTCGCTCGCGCTCATCTCCGACACGGTGCAGGATCCTACCGGAGACGGTCGCGCCGACGGCGTTCAACAACCATGAACACCCCGCATCGCGGCAGACGACCTGCACACAACCGCACAGATGCGCCAGCCGCGCCGGTCGAGGGTTGACGCACCATAGAGTCAGCTTGTACTTTTCGGCGGGCGTGTCCGTCTCGAGTGAACAGCGAAGAACGTCCGGGCGATGATCGCAGCCGTCTACCACGCGCCCGGCGACGTGCGCGTCGAGGACATGCCCGAGCCGGCCGAGCCGACGGGGGCCGACGTCGTGCTCGAGGTCTCGCGCGCCGCGATCTGCGGCACCGACGCCGCGGAGTTCACGCACGCCCCGAAGTTCTTCCCGATCGCGTCCCCGCACCCGCACAGCGGGCATCGCGGGCCGACGATCATGGGCCACGAGTTCACCGGCCGCGTGCTCGCCGCCGGGCCCGACGCCGGCCTTGCCCTGGGCGCTCGCGTCGTCAGTGGCGCGGGCGTGTGGTGCGGCCGCTGCGAGTGGTGCCTGCGCGGTCGTACGAACCTCTGCGCCCGCTACTACACGCTCGGCTTGCACGCGCACGGCGGCCTCGCGCCCTACGTCGCGACGCCCGCCGCGCTCTGCCGGCCCGTGCCGGACACCTGCTCCGACGACGCCGCCGCCATGGCGCAGCCGCTCGCCGTCGCCCTCCACGCGCTGCGCCGCAGCGGGGCGCTCCCTGGCCAGTCGGTCGCGATCATCGGCGCCGGCGGCATCGGCTCCTTCCTCGTCGGCGCGGCCGCGGCGTCGGGCGCGGGCGAGCTGATCGCCGTCGACATCGACGACGCGCGGCTCGCGAACGCGCGGGCGCTCGGCGCGTCGCACACGGTCAATGCCGCGCACACGGACGCTGCGGACGCGATCCGCGAGATCACGGGCGAGGGCGCCGACGTCGTGCTCGAGGCCTCCGGCACGGCGCGCGGCCCGGGCACGGCGATCGCCGCCGCCAAGCGCGGCGGCACCGTGCTGATCGTGGGCCTGCAGGCCGAGCCCGTCGCGCTCGACCTCTTCTCGGCCGCGGTGCGCGAGGTCGACATCAAGACGACGCTCGCGCACGTCTGCGACGAGGACCTCGCCGCGGCCGTGCAGATGCTCGACGAGACGGAGTTCGCGCACGTCGCGTTCGGCGATCTGATCGCGCTCTCCGAGATCGTCCCGCGCGGCCTCGTGCCGCTCGCCGAGGGCAGCGCGGGCGGCAAGCTCGTGGTGGACGTGCGCGCGTGAGGGTCGCGTTCCTCGGGCTCGGCCGCATGGGCGCCGAGATGGCGCAGAACCTCGCCTCGGCGGGCCTGCTGACCGCCGTCTGGAACCGCAGCGAGGGCCGGGCCGGGACGTTCGCCGAAGCCGGGGTGCACGTCGCGGGCACGGCGACCGAGGCGGCCGAGGGCGCCGACGTGGTGATCCTGATGCTCGCCGACGGCGACGTCGCGCAGTCGGTCGGCGCGCTCGCGCTGAAGGCGATGGAGCCGGGGACGCTGCTGATCGACATGGGCACGAGCGGCCCGGCCGCGGCGCGCGCGCTCGCCGCGTCGTGTGCGGGGCGCGGCGTCGGCTTCGTCGACTCCCCCGTCTCGGGCAGCATCATGCTCGCCCGTGCCGCCACGCTGACCGCGCTCGTCGGCGGCTCGGACGAGCACGTCGAGCAGGCGCTGCCGGTGCTCGAGGCGATGACCCGCGCCCAGCACCACCTCGGCGGCGTCGGCAGCGGCGCGACCGTGAAGCTCGCGATCAACGCGATGATCGCCGTCACGAACGAGAGCATCTCGGAGCTGCTCGTGCTCTGCGAGCGCGCGGGACTGAGCCGCGAGTCGGCCTACGGCGCGCTCGCCGACTCGGCCCTCGCGTCGCCGTTCGTGCACTACAAGCAGGCTGCGTTCCTGGCCCCGGACGACGAGCCGGTCGGGTTCACGCCGCGCCTGATGCTGAAGGATCTCGACCTCGCCGCGGCGCTCGCGGCGGAGCTCGGAGCCGAGCTGCCGGCGGCCGAGGCGGCGCGCGGCGTGCTCGAGCGGACGATCGCCGCCGGGCAGGGCGACGGCGACCTCGTGCGCGTCGCCGACACCCTGCGCGAGGCCGCGCCGTGAGCGCCGTCGAGATCGTCATGCCGCGCCTCTCCGACGCCATGGAGCAGGGCACGATCGTGCGCTGGCTCAAGGGCGTCGGCGACGAGGTCGCGGTCGGCGACGAGCTCGTCGAGGTCGAGACCGACAAGGCGACCGTGATCTACGAGGCGGAGATCGCCGGCACGCTCTCGGCGATCCTCGTCCAGGAGGGCGAGGCGCAGGCGCTCGGAGGGCCGATCGCGACGATCGGCGGCGAGCCCGTGACGGCGGCCGCGGGAGGGGCGAGCGCGGCGCCGGTCGTGCCGCAGGCGGCGGCAGCCGCGCCCGCGCCCGTCGCGACGAACGGCGCAGGGGCGCCGCCGCGCCCACCCGCCACGCCCGTCGCGCGGCGCCGCGCACGCGAGCTCGGCGTCGAGCTGGGCAGCCTGACCGGCACCGGGCCGCGCGGGCGCATCCGCCTCGCCGACGTCGAGGGCGCCGCGTCCGCGGCACCCGCGGCGGCGCCGGCCACGGCGCCCGCGACCGCCGCGGCGGCCGACGACGGCGGCCGTGGCAGCGCCGAGCGCATCCCGCTGACGTCCATCCAGCGCACGATCGCGCAGCGCATGGCCGAGACCGTCGCGACCGTGCCCCACTACCGGCTCTCCGCGGACGTCGACTTCGGCGAGGTGCTGCGCCTGCGCGATCGCCTGCGCGCCGCCGTCGGCGACGCCGCGCCGACCGTCAACGACATCGTCGTCGCGCTCACCGGCCGTGCCCTGGCCGAGCATCCCGGGATCAACTGCAGCTACGCGGGCGACGCCGTCGTGCGCCACGGCCGCGTCAACGTCGGCATCGCGGTCGCGCGCCCCGGGGCGCTGCTCGTGCCCGTCGTGCACGACGCCGACAGCCGCTCGCTGGGCGAGATCGCACGCGCGAGCGCTGCGCTGATCGAGCGCGTGCGCACGTCGTCGAGCACGCCCGCCGACCTCGCCGGCGGCACGTTCACCGTCTCGAACCTCGGCATGTACGGCATCGCCTCGTTCGACTCGATCGTCAACGCGCCCGAGGCCGCGATCCTCTCCGTCGGGGCCGCCCAGCCGCGGGCGCTCGTCGACGAGAGCGGCGCGGTCGCCTCGCGCTCCTACGCGACACTGACGCTCGCGTGCGACCACCGCGCGATCTATGGCGCCGATGCCGCCGCCTTCCTCGCGCGCCTGCGCACGCTCCTCGAATCCCCGGAGGTCCTCGTCCTGTGAGCACCGTGAGCGAACCGACGACCGTCGAGTTCCGCGCCGCCATCCGCGACGCGCTCGACGAGGAGCTCGCGCGCGACGAGAGCGTGATCGTGTTCGGTGAGGACATCGCCGTCGCGGGCGGCGTCTTCGTGACGACGCCCGGCCTGTCCGAGAAGTACGGCGACGAGCGCGTCTTCGACACGCCGATCTCCGAGCTCGCGCTCGTCGGCGCGGCCTTCGGCAGCGCCGTGTGCGGCAAGCGGCCCGTGATCGAGATCATGTTCGGCGACTTCCTGCCGCTCGTGATGGACGGGATCGTCAACCAGGCCACGAAGTACTGGTACCTCTCGAACGAGCAGGGCAGCGTGCCGCTCGTCGTGCTCTCCGTCGTGGGCGCGGGCGGCCGCTTCGGCGCCATCCACTCGCAGACGCCGATCGGCTGGTTCCACTCGATCCCCGGTCTCAAGATCGCCTGCCCCGCCACCCCGAGCGACGCCAAGAGCCTGCTCAAGGCCGCGATCCGCGACGACAACCCGGTGCTCTTCCTCGAGCACAAGCGGCTGCTCGGGCTGAAGGGCGAGATCGACGACGATCCGCTGCCGTTCGGCAAGGCGCGCGTCGCGCGCGCGGGCTCGGATCTCACGATCGTGTCCGTCATGAAGGGCCTGCACGACTCGCTGGCCGCGGCCGACGAGCTCGCGAAGGACGGCATCGACTGCGAGGTCATCGACCTGCGCACGATCAAGCCGCTCGACATCGACACGGTGATCGCGTCGGTCGAGCGCACGACGCGCCTGCTCGTCGTCGAGGAGGGCCCGCTGAGCGGCGGCTGGGCCGGCGAGGTCATGGCGCGCGTGACCGAGCAGGCGCTCGGCTCGCTCGACGACGCCTGGCGCCTCGCGACGGCCGACACGCCGATCCCGTACAGCCCCCCGCTCGAGGACGCATTCCTGCCCGGCCCCGGGGCGATCATCCAGTCCGTCAAGGAGAGAAGCGCATGAACATCGCATCCCGCGGCGCCACGATGGCGGTCGATTGGGAGCAGCGCATCGATTTCGCGCGGCTCCGCAGCGACCGCCTCGAGAAGGCCCGGGCGGCGCTGCGCGCATCCGACGTCGGCGCCCTCCTGCTCTTCGACCAGAACAACATCCGCTACGTCTCGAGCACGCATATCGGCGAGTGGGCGCGCGACAAGAGCGCGCGCTGCGTGCTGCTGCCGCGCGACGGCGACCCCGTGCTGTGGGACTTCGGCTCGGCCGCCAAGCACCACCAGCTGTACGCGCCCTGGCTGCCCGAGTCGAGCTGGCGCGCCGGCGTCACGTCGATGCGCGGCGCGATGCCGCGCGAGACGGGCGTGCCGGACACGCTCGCCGCCAAGATCCACGCCGAGCTGTCCGAGCGCGGCCTCGCGAACGAGACGCTCGGCATCGACCTGACGGACATGGAGACGCTCTTCTCGCTCCAGCGCCTCGGGCTCGAGATCGTCGACTCGCAGCCGATCATGCTCAAGGCGCGCGCGCACAAGACGGACGACGAGATCGCGCTGCTCGAGCACGCGGCCGGCATCGTCGACGCCGTCTACGAAGACATCTACCGCATG
>DASXXY010000331.1:0-8919 GCA_036502805.1 Gaiellales bacterium
AGGCCCGCAACGCGCGGGTCAGACCCGCAACGCGCGGGTCAGACCCCCGTGTTGCGGACCCGAGAGGCGCGCGCGAGGTGCCGAGCGCTTCGGCGCGCGGGATCTCCGCGCGCGACCGCCGGCTCCTACGCCCGCGCTGCGGCCAGCGCCTCTCTCAGGTTGAGGGAGCCGTCGTAGAGCGCTCGGCCGACGACTGCGCCGTCGCAGCCGGCGTCCCTGGCTGCCTCGACGTGCTCGAGGGCGGCGAAGCCGCCCGCGGCGAGGAGGATGCCGTCGGTCACGTCGCGCACGGACCGCAGCAGCTTCAGGTCGGGGCCCGCGAGGGTGCCGTCGCGCTCGATCGCCGTGACGAGGAAGGCGCTCACGCCGCGCGCCGCGAAGCGCGCGACGAACGACGCCGCCGACTCGCCCGCATCCTCGCGCCAGCCGGCCACGCGCACGCTGCCGTCGAGCGCGTCCGCGCAGACGCAGATGCGCGGGCCGTGCGCGGCCGCGAGCGCCTCGACGACGGCGGGCTCGCGCACCGCCAGCGTGCCGATCAGCACGCGCTGGACGCCCGAGGCGAGCGCGGCCTCGACCTGCTCGGCCGAGCGGAAGCCGCCGCCGACCTGCACGCGCGTGCCGCGGCGCCGGGCGAGGCGCTCGAGCACGGCCGCGTGCTCGGGACTGCGCTGCCCGTCGCGCGCGGCGTCGAGGTCGATCACGTGCAGCCAGCCGGCGCCGGCCAGCGAGAAGCGATCGGCGGCCTCGTCGGGCGTCTCGTCGAAGCGCGTCTCGCGCCCGTAGTCGCCCTGCAGCAAGCGCACGACGCGCCCGCCGGAGAGGTCGACGGCCGGTATGACCACCATCTCCATGCCACCATGCTAACATGCCGCTCCGTGAATGCGATGACCCCGAACCGACCCGAGTGGCGCGACGACTCCGTGGACGAGCTGGTGCGCGCGTTCGGCGTGCTGCGCAGCGACGAGGAGCGCGTCGCGTTCCTGCGCGACCTCTGCACGCTCGCCGAGATCCAGGCCATGGCGCACCGCCTGGCCGCTGCCCGCCTCGTCGACCGCGGCGTGCCCTACGCCGAGGTGGCCGAGCGCGTCGGCGGGTCGACCACCACCGTCACGCGCGTGGCGCACTGGCTGCGCCACGGCGAGGGCGGCTACCGGCTCGTGCTCGACCGCCTGGCGCGGAAGCGCTCGTGACCGGTCGCGGCCTGCTGCGCCTCGCCCTGCCGTCCAAGGGACGGCTCGCGGAGCCTGCGCTGCGGCTGCTCGCCGACGCGGGCATCCAGTTCGAGACGACCGGCCGCACGCTGCACGCGCACGCCCACGACCTCGATCTCGACCTCCTGCTCGCGCGCTCCGACGACATCCCCGTGTGGGCCGCCGCCGGCGACGTCGATCTCGGCATCGCCGGGCAGAACCAGATCGTCGAGACCGGCGCCGACGTGGAGCCGCTGCTCGAGCTCGGCTTCGGGCGCTGCCGCCTCGCGCTGGCGATCCCCGAGGGCGCGCCGATCGCGACGCTCGCCGACCTCGGCGGCAAGCGCATCGCGACGTCGTACCCGCGCACCGTGGCGGCCCGGCTCGCGGGCGCGGGCATCGCGGCGAGCGTCGTCACGCTCGGCGGCTCGGTCGAGCTCGCGCCGCGCCTGCACGCGGCCGATGCGATCGTCGACCTCGTCTCGAGCGGCGACACGCTGCGCCAGAACGGCCTCGTCGAGGTCGAGACGCTGCTCGAGTCGCAGGCCGTGCTGATCGCACGGCGCGACCTCTCGCCCAAGCAGCGCGCCCTGACCGAGGAGGTGCGGCTGCTGATCGACTCGGTGCTGGCCGCGCGGCCGAAGCGCTATGTGATGCTGAACGCGCGCGACGAGAGCCTCGCCGAGGTGCTCGCGCTGCTGCCGGGCCTCGACGCGCCGACCGTGCTGCCGCTCGCGCGCGGCGGCATGCACGCCGTGCACGCGGTCGTGAACGCGGCCGAGATCGTGCGCCTGCTGGGCCCGCTGCGCACCGCCGGTGCGTCCTCCATCCTCGTCCTGCCGATCGAGCACCTGATCGCATGAGCGTCGAGGACCTGCGCAGCCGCATCCGCCCCGAGCTGGCGCGGGCGAGCCCGTACCGCTGGCAGGAGGGCATCCCCGACGGTCCCGTCGACCGCTTCGACATGAACACGCCGGCCGATCCCCCGGCCTGGTACGCCGAGGCGATCGCCCGGCTCGCGGCGATCCCTCCGAACGACTACCCCGACGCCTCGTACCTGCCGCTCAAGCGGGCGATCGCGTCGTACGCCGGCGTGGAGGCCCGGCAGGTCGTCGTCGGCGCCGGCTGCGACGAGGTGCTCGCGCTCTGCGCGCAGCTCGCGCTCGGCCGCGGCGACCGCGCGCTCGTGGCCAAGCCGACCTACCAGCTGTACACCGTCGCGAGCCGCAACGCGGGCGCCGAGGTGCTCGCGCTCGACCCGGGGCCGGGCCTCGCCCTGGCGCGCGAGGAGCTCGTGCGCGAGGCCGCGAACGTGCGTGTCGTCTGGCTCTGCAGCCCGAACAACCCGACCGGCGAGCAGCTCGACGGCGCGCTGATCGAGCGCATCTGCGCCGCTTGCCCCGGCATCGTCGTGCTCGACCAGGCCTACCTCGAGCTCGGCGGCGAGGACTTCTCGCGGCTGATCGCGCGCCACGAGAACCTCGTCGTCACGCGCACGTTCTCGAAGGGCTTCGCGCTCGGCGCGGCGCGCGTCGGCTACGGCATGGCGCAGCCGGCGCTCGCCGAGGCGCTCGACGCGCTGCGCCCGCCGGGCTCGATCTCGTCGTGGTCGGCGGCCGTCGCCGAGCTCGCGTGCCGGGAGACGGAGGAACTCGGGGCGCGCTGCGGCGCGATCGTCGAGGAGCGTGGGTGGCTCGCGGCCGGCATGCGCGCGGCCGGCGTCGAGGTGCTGGCGCACGCGGGCAACTTCGTGCTCGCGAAGGCGCCCGTCCCCGACGTCTTCGAGCAGCTCGCGGAGCGCCGCTGCGCCGTGCGCACATTCGCGCACGAGCCGCTGCTGGCCGGCTGCTTCCGCGTCACCGTCTCGCACCGGACGGCCAACGAGCACCTGCTACGCGCGCTCGCCGAGCTGGCGGGCGGCGAGGCTCCGCCGGTCGGCGACGGCGTGCGCGGCGAGCGGATCGGCGAGCTGCGCCGGGCGACGCGCGAGACGCGCATCGAGGTGCGCGTCGGCCTGCTCGGTGGCGGCCGCGCGCGCATCGCGACCGGCCTCGGGTTCCTCGACCACATGCTCACGAGCCTCGCGTTCTGGTCGCTGACCGACGTGGACCTGTTCTGCCGGGGTGACCTCTGGGTCGACGAGCACCACACCGTCGAGGACTGCGCGATCGCGCTCGGCGAGGCCTTCGACATGGCGCTCGGCGACCGCGCCGGCGTGCGCCGCTTCGGCTCGGCGCGCGCACCGCTCGACGAGGCGCTCGCCGAGGCCACGGTCGACCTCTCCGGCCGCGGCATCGCCGCCATCGACCTCGCGCTCGGCGCGCCGGCGATCGGGCGCCTGCCGACCTCCCTCGTGCCGCACTTCTTCGACAGCTTCGCGCGGCGCGCGCGGCTCGGCCTGCATCTCAGCGCGACCGGTGACGACGCCCACCACGTCACCGAGGCGGCCTTCAAGGCGATGGCGCTCGCGCTGCGCGAGGCGGTCGAGCCCGACGGCGCGCGCAGCGGCGTCGCGAGCACGAAGGGCGTCCTGTGATCGCCACGTTCGCCGACTACGGGGCCGGCAACCTGCGCTCGCTGCGCGCAGCGTTCGAGCGCGCCGGCGCGGACGTGCACGTGAGCGACAGCCCGGACGAGATCGCGAGCGCGGCGTTCGTCGTCATCCCCGGCGTCGGCCAGGCCGCGGCCGCGATGGGGGCGCTGCGCGAGCGCGGGCTCACGGACGCGATCATGGGGGCGCTCCGCTCGGGCGCGAGCCTCTTCGGCGTGTGCGTCGGCATGCAGCTGCTGTTCGCGCGCAGCGACGAGGGCGACGCGGCAGGGCTCGGGCTGCTGCCCGGCTCCGCGACCCGGCTCGCGGGCGCGCGCCGCCTGCCGCACATGGGCTGGAACGACGTCGAGCCCGCCGGCGACCACCCGCTGACCGCAGCGTTCCCCGCGACCTGCTACTTCGCGCACTCCTATGCGGTGCAGGACGCCGGCGAGCGCTGCCTGCTGGCGTCCACCCCGGTCGAGCACGGCTCGTTCGCGAGCCTCGTCGGCGACGGCCGCGTGGCCGGCGCGCAGTTCCACCCCGAGCGCTCCGGTGCCGCGGGCGCCGCCTTCCTGCGCGCCGTGCTGCGGTGGGCGGACGATGCTGCGTAAGCGCATCATCCCGTGCCTCGACGTCTCCGGCGGGCGCGTCGTCAAGGGCGTCAACTTCGTCAACCTGCGCGACTGCGGCGACCCCGTCGAGGCGGCCCTGCGCTACGCCGAGCAGGGCGCCGACGAGATCGTGTGGCTGAACATCACGGCCGCGGGCGAGGATCCGGCCGTGCTCTGCCGCGCGGTCGAGCGCGCCGCGGAGCAGATCGACGTCCCGCTCACGGTCGGCGGCGGCATCGGCCGCGTCGGCCGCGTGCGCGAGCTGCTCCTGGCCGGCGCCGACAAGATCTCCCTCAACACCGCCGCGCTCGCGCGGCCAGGCCTGATCGAGGAGGCCGCCGAGCGCTTCGGCTCGCAGTGCGTCGTGTGCGCGATCGACGCGCGGCGCGAACCGGGCGGCGGCTGGCGCGCCTACGTCGACGGCGGCCGGAGCGCGACCGACTGGGATGCGATCGCGTGGGCCGCGCACGCCGTCGAGCTCGGCGCGGGCGAGGTGCTGATGACGTCGATGGACTCCGACGGCGTGCAGGACGGCTACGACCTCGAGCTCGTGCGCACGCTCTGCGAGACGGTCGGCGTCCCGGTCGTCGCCTCCGGCGGCGCCGGCCGGCCCGAGCACCTCGCAGACGCGCTCGAGGCCGGCGCGGAGGCGGCGCTGGCGGCCTCGATCTTCCATGACGGCACCCACACCGTCGAGGAGGCGAAGGCCGCCTGCCGCACGCGCGGGCTGCCGATGCGATGAGCGTCGATCCCGCAACGCTGAGCTACGACCGCGACGGGCTCGTCGCGTGCATCTGCCAGGACGCCGCCACGGGCGACGTGCTGATGCTCGCGTGGGCCAATCGCGAGGCCGTCGAGCGCACGCAGGCGACCGGCCGCGCGCACTTCTGGAGCCGCTCCCGCGGCGAGCTCTGGGAGAAGGGCGCGACGAGCGGCAACACGCTCGCGCTCGTCGACCTGCGCGCCGACTGCGACGGCGACGCGCTGCTCTACCGCGTCCTTCCGAGCGGGCCCGCCTGCCACACCGGCGACGAGACCTGCTGGGGCGAGCGCACGAGCCTCCCCGGCGCCCTGGCGCGCACGATCGTCGCGCGCCGCGACGCCGATCCCGCCGCGTCGTACGTCGCGCGGCTGCTCAACGGCCCGCGCGAGCACGCGGCGCGCAAGGTCGGCGAGGAGGCCACCGAGGTGCTGCTCGCGGTGCCCGGCTCCGACGAGCAGGTGAGCGAGGTCGCCGACCTCGTGTTCCATGCGCTCGTGCTGCTGGCGCGCGACGGACGCGACCCGCAGGACGCGTTCGCGGAGCTCGCGCGGCGGCACGCCGCGGGCTAGTCGTCCCCGGTCGGGCGCGCCCGACCCCTGTGCTCCCAGGCGTCGCGCAGCAGCGCCGCGAGCTGCGGGCCCTCGATCGCCCCGAGATCGATCTGCACGGCGCTCAGCCGCGTGCCCCAGAAGCGCTCCGAGCAGGCGGCGGGCAACCCGTGGACGGCCGTGCGGATGCCGTCCTCGTCGAGCATCGCGTTGACCGTCCGGTCGTCCCAGAGCGTCGCGAAGATCGCGCCGCCGACGCGGAACGATGCCCGGCCATGGTGATCCTGCTCGAGCGCGCCGGGCAGCGCGAGCGCGAGCCGGCGCGCCTCGGCGGCGCTGACGCTCACGGCCTGCGCCCGCGCAGTCCCGTGCGCCCGCGCACGGCGGCGACGCCCGCGCTGCTCCCGGCGTCGCGCGCTCCCCAGGAGCGGCGCAGCGCCGCTTCCGGCGTCACGCCGAGCCGGTGTAGGCGTCGGAGAGGTACTCCTTCTTCGCGCGCGCGTCCCGCCCCGAGCGCAGGTAGCGGCTCCAGGCGCCCGACTCGTGGCACACGGCCCGCAGCTCCCAGACGCAGAACGCCGGATGGTGGCCCGCGCCGTCGAGCGGCCACGGGCGGAAGGCGGGCTCGTCGTCGCTCGCCTTGACCCAGACCGTCGTCCAGGCCTCGTTCTCGTTGCGCCAGGTCGTGACGATGAGGAAGAAGAACGCGTCGCCGCACCGGTGCAGGATGACGAACCCGAGCTCGCCGGCGAGCGACTGCTGCTCGGCGATCGCGTCGAGCCCCTCCCCCGCGAGCGCCTTGATCTCGCGCGGCACGGGCTGCAGGCCCTCGGCGATGTCGTACCACTTGAGCAGCGCACCGCCGGCCTCGACGACCGGCGCCGGGTGCACGACCTTGGGCACGTGACGGTAGCCCTCGCGGATCTCCCCGACCGTCTCGAGCGCGCTCACCGGGCGCCGCCCGTGCGCGTGAAGTCCATGACCCAGTTGAGCTCCCAGGACTCGCCGCCGTCGGGCGAGAAGGACTGCTCCCAGCGCGGGGCCGGCGTGCTCGTGCGCGACCACGTGAAGCGCACGAGGATCGGCCGCCCGGCGAACGTGTCCTCGCCCTCGAAGATGCCGAGGCCGTGCCGGAACGATCCGAACACGGGCGGATCGAGCAGCCCGCAGCGGCGGCTGTCGGCCCAGTAGATCGACCACTGCCCCGAGTCGGCGTCGAAGAAGCGGAACGACATGCCGATCATGCCGCCGTCGTGGCCGGTGCGGAACGCGTCCTCGTTGCCGAGGCCGTCCAGCAGCGGCCGCGCGGTGAACGTCGCGTCGAACTCGTCCCACTCGTCGGAGCCCGCGAGCCGCTCGCGCAGGCAGCGGTTGCGGATGCTCCACGAGCCGAACAGGAAGTCGAAGTCGCTCGCCGTCCCCACGGCGTAGGTCGCGTCGTGCATGGCGCCCTCCTTCGTCGAATGTCGCTGACATCGAGATCCACGCTACCGGCAATAGAGGGCAGGTCAGGCCCTCTATGTCTGCTTGACTTGGGCGCGTGCTGACGCCCACCTCGCGCCTGCTGGAGCTGCTCGAGCTGCTGCAGACCCAGCCGCTCACGACCGGGCGGGAGATCGCCGAGCGCCTCGGCATCGACAGCCGCACGGTGCGGCGCTACGTCGCGGCGCTGCAGGCGCTCGACATCCCGGTCGAGGGCCAGCGCGGCGTCGGCGGCGGCTACCGCGTGCGGCCGGGCTACCGGCTGCCGCCCCTGATGCTGAGCGACGACGAGGCCGTGGCGGTCGTGCTCGGGCTGATCGGCGCGCGCGGGCCGTCGCTCGACCGCGAGGCCGAGCCGGTCGACGGCGCGCTCGCGAAGATCCTGCGCGTGCTCCCCGCGCCGCTGCGCAGCCAGGTCGAGGCGCTCGAGCAGACGCTCGGGTTCACGGGCGCGACGCGCGCCGGCGTGCCCGTCGGCGGCGCCGCGGCGCTGCTGCTGGGCGACGCCGTCAGGCGCCGCCGGCGGGTGACGACGGACTACCGCTCGTTCGCGGGCGAGCAGACGACGCGCGAGCTCAGCCCGCACGGCCTGGTCGTGCACGCGGGGCGCTGGTACCTCGCGGCCTTCGACCACGGCCGGGACGATCTGCGCACGTTCCGCGTCGATCGCATGACGGGCCCGGCCCTCATGCGCACGTCGGCCGTCGACCCGCCGGAGGATTTCGACGCTGTCGCCCATGTCAGCCTCTCGCTCGCGCGCGTGCCCTGGACGTGGGAGGTCGAGGTGCTGCTCGCGCTCCCGATCGACCGCGCCGCCGAGCGCCTGCCGCCGACGCTCGCCGAGCTCGCGCCGGCTGCGGACCGCACCCGCCTGCGCATGCGCGTCGGCTCGCTCGAGTGGATGGCGGGCGTGCTCGCGGGTCTCGAGTGCGAGTTCGAGATCGTCGCGCCGCCGGAGCTGCGCGCGAGCGTCGCAGCGCTCTCGCGCCGGCTCGCGGCCTGCGTCTAGCCGAGCAGCGAGAGCAGGCGGCCGGTCGCGCCGGCGACGCGCGTCGGGTCGTCGAAGGCGAGACCCACGCGCGCCACGCCCTCGTGGTTCGTCTCGCTCGTGTGCATGACGCGCACGTGGGCGCGCGGCAGCAGCACGCCGAGCGCGTCGCTGACCTCGAGGTCGCCGTAGGTGCCGAGCGCGGGCGCGTCGCCCTCGAGCAGCAGCCCGACGCCGTGGATCGAGAGGTCGTGCGTGAACCCGAGCACCTCGCGGTCGTCGAGCTGGAGGCTGCCGCCCGCGACGAGCACGAAGCGCGCGACGCCGCGGCGGTCGCCCGTGCGCGTGATGATCCCGTGGCGCGAGACGTTGAGCTGCGACGTGATGTCGTAGCCCCGCGTGACGCGGGTGCGCAGCTCGTAGAGCTCGCCGCCGATGCTCCAGCCGACGACTGCGCGGTCGCCGACCTTGCAGGCGACGCGGCTCGCCGTCTGGAGCGCGAACGAGCGCTCGTCGCCGCCGGCCACGAGCGCCGGCAGCGGCTCGCCGATGCCGATCGAGAGCGACACCAGGGAGCCGACGTCGAGCGGCGTCTGCTCCTCCGCGATGAGTGCTGTGCGTTCCATTGGAGCTAGCTTCGGCGGCGGATACCAGATACCGCATCCCCCGCGGAAGGGTCACTCGGAATGCGACAGTTGAGGCATGCCGGGTCACCCACCGAACGCGCGCGAGCTGGCGGCCGCGCTGGCCGGCGGTACGGCCATCGGCGCCGCCTACGCCGCCGGCCGCCGCTACGGCCTG
>DASXXY010000332.1:0-3695 GCA_036502805.1 Gaiellales bacterium
GCCGGTTCGCCGCGGGGCCGCTCCGCTCGTCGCTACGGTCTGCCCAGCCGGCATCGCCGCCGGCGCGACAGCGACCGGAACCCTGAAGGAGCACGCTCGTGGCTGAGCCATGGAGAGGCGCCACCTCGCGTGGCGACGCGCTCGACGCCGACGCGGCGGGCGGCGCGGATGGCCCGTTCTCCTCGCCCTGGGATGCGCCGACCGTGCCGCCCTTCCCGCTCGGCTTCCGCGACGTCAGGATCCTGACCGTCTGCTGGCGCACCGACCCGGGCGCGATCGACCGGCTGTTGCCGCCGCCGCTCGAGCGCATGGGCGACGTCGTCGTGGCGCACATCTACCGCATGCAGGACGTCGACTTCATCGGCAGCGCGCTCGAGTGCAACGTCATGGTCGGCGCGCGCTTCCGCGGGCCGCACGGCGATGAGACGGGCGGCTACTCGCCGTATCTCTACCTCGACTCCGAGGTCGGCGTGGTGCACGGGCGAGAGGTGCACGGCCAGCCGAAGAAGCTCGCGACGCTCGAGCAGAGCGTGCGCGGCGATCTCGTCGTCGGGCGGGTCGAGCGCAACGGCATCGACATCCTGACCGCGACCCTGCCGTACAAGCAGCGCCGCGCCGACCCGGCGGCCATGCGCGCGCACTTCGACTTCACGGAGAACTTCAACTACAAGGTCGTGCCGAACATCGACGGCACGCCGGGCATCCGCCAGCTCACGGCGCGGCGGCTCGCCGACCTGCGCATCGACGAGTGCTGGACCGGGCCGTGCACGGTCGAGTTGCGCCCGAACGCGCAGGCGCCGGTGTTCAAGCTGCCCGTGCTGGAGCCGCTCGACGGCTTCCTCTGGACGTGCGAGTTCACGCTCGTCGCCGGGCGCGTGCTGCACGACTACCTCGCGAGCTGAGCATGGAGCCCGAGCTCCTCCGCTACGAGCAGGACGACCTGCCGCCGGCGCTTCGCGACCAGGTGCGCGCGTTGCACCGCCAGGCCTGGCCACCGTCCGGACCCGCGCGCGAGGGGCCCGCCCACGACCCCGCGTTGCGGCCGCTCTCGCTCACGCTCGTCGCCGACGGCCGGGTGCTGGCCGCGCTCGACATCCTCTCCAAGCAGCTCGAGCACGCCGGCGAGCGCTTCGCCGCGAGCGGCCTCAGCACGGTCGTGACGGACGAGGAGCTGCGCGGTCGCGGCTACGGGCGCCGCCTCGTCATCGCCGCGCGCGCGACGATCGCCGCGAGCGGCGCCGATCTCGGCATCTTCACGTGCGACCGCCCGCTCGGGGCGTTCTACGAAGCGGCGGGCTGGGCGATCCTGCCCGGAACGGTGCTCGTGGGCGGCACGCCCGAGGAGCCGTTCCCGAGCGACCAGTGGGACAAGGTGACGCTCGCGAGCTTCTTCGGCGTGCGCGCGCAGGCGGCCGCGCCGGCGTTCGCGGGCGCGCGCATCGGCCTCTATCCGGGGTCGATCGACAGGCTGTGGTGAGCGCCCGCGCGCGACGCGCTGCGGTGCATACTCCGGCCGTGGCTCTCGCGCTCTACGGCGTCGACTACTCGCCCAACGTCGAGCGGGCGCGGCTCGCGCTGGCCTGGAAGGGCCTGGAGTTCGAGCGCGCGTGGATCGACTTCGACGACCGCAGCCTCGTGCTCGAGCTCAGCGGCCAGGACCGCGTGCCGGTTCTCGAGCACGACGCGACGGTGATCGCCGGCTCGATGGCGATCGTCGCGCACCTCGAGGAGCGCTTCCCCGAGCCCTCGCTGACGCCGGCCGACGGTGACCTCGCGCGCGCGGCCGAGGCGTTCGTAGCCTGGTTCGAGGGGCCATGGAAGGCCGCGTTCAACGGCCTCGTCGGCGAGCTGCAGAGCGGCTCGGGCGAGTCCTCCGCGGCGCGCGAGCACGACGCTGCCCTGGCGGCGGGCCTCGATCGCATGGAGGCGCTGCTGGACGGGCGCGACTTCCTCTTCGGGACGTTCAGCGCGGCCGACATCGCCGCGTACCCGTTCGTGGGGCGCGCGGCCGGGCTCGCCCCCGACGACGACGCGTTGCCGGAGGTCGTGATGCGCGACCATCAGCGCCTCGGCCAGGCGCACCCGCGGCTGCGCGCCTGGATCGCACGCCTCGACGGTCTGCCGGCGGGCTACGGCCCGCGCGGCCCCGAGGCGCGCTGAGGGTCTCAGGCGCCGGTGTCGGTCTGCTCGTCGAACTCGGCGGCGATCGCCGGCATGCGACGACGGACGGCCTTCGTGAAGGCGTTGCGGTACGCGGCTTCGGTGGCGTCGTCGAGCGTCGCCGCGTAGGAGTCGCACACGGTCGCGAGCGCCTCGGCAGCCCAGTCGATGCGGTCCTGCTCGGCGCCGAACGCCTCCTCCGCGCCGTCGCGCGAGGCGCGCCGCCAGCGCTCGCGATACTCGCCGATCTCGACGAGCAGCTCGGCGTTCTCGCGGCCGAAGATGTCGAGCTGGCGAGCGATCAGGTCGCCGAAGCGGTTGCGGCCGAACATCAGCCCCGGTCGACGCGCGCGAGTTGTGCGCGCCCGAGCGCGACCGCACGCTCGGGTCGGTCCCACGGGGCGATGACGACGTCCACCGTCGCCAGCATGCGTCCGGCGCGCAGGCAGCGCGCCTCGACGCGGTGGGTCTCGCGCGCCGCCAGACGGACGAAGTCGCAGCGCATGTCGGCCATCACCCAGTCGCCCTCGCGTCCCTGGACGACGGCGTACCAGGCCGCCGTGTCGACGCAGGTCGCGAGCGCGCCGCCGTGCAGGTACGCGGACCCGTCGCCCTCGGCGTTCACGACCGTCAGTGCGGAGGGCTCGAGCCGCAAGATCGCCGCGCCGTCCTCGAAGCCGTGCAGCGCCAGGCCGATCCCGGCGTCGAGCGCGGCCGGCTCGAGTGCGAGCAGCTCCTCCTCGGTCATGCGCTCGTGACGGCGAGCCGCCGGCGGCGCATGCCGAGCATCAGCATCAGCACGGCGCCGGCGAGCGTCAGCGGCAGCCCGGCCGCGGGCGCCCCGACGACGAACAGCGTGAGTCCGGCGCCGGTGATGGCGCCGGCGGCCTCACGTTGCGGGCGTCCCGTCGCGAGCGCGGCGATGATCACGAGCGCCGGCGCGAGCGCGATGGCGACGACGTCGTTGATCTCGCGGAGGCCGAGCAGGATGACGAGCGCGATCGCCAGCGCGCCCACGAGCACGGCCGCGTCGCGGAGCGTGTGCAGGAGCGGCAGCGCGAGCGACGCGACGAGGCCGGCCACAAGCGGCCAGGCGCTGTGCGTCGCGGCGGCGAGACCGAGCCCTGCGATGCCTCCGGCGACCGCGAGGATCGTGCGGTTGCGCGTGATCGAGCGCGTCGCGAGCAGTCCGATGCCGACGCCGACCGCCGGCCAGACGATCGCGCCGGCCGCCGAGAACGTGCCGAACATCGCCAGCACGCCGACGCTCGCCCAGAGCCAGAAGCGTCCCAGCGAGCTCGGCGAGCGCAGGCTCATCCGTCGCGCTCGGCCAGCGCAGCGGCGCGCTCGTGCCGCGTCCACCAGAGCCCGGCGGCCACGAACAGGAGCATGAAGAGGATCTCGTACGGCATGGCTCTCAGGTTAGAGGACGCCGCCGAGGCACCTGCCTCAGAAGCGTCATGAATTCTGGCCGCGTCCTCCCGCTCGCGCTCGCGCGCGGCGGCGCGCTCGTCGCGCGTCCGCCAGAGCCCGAC
>DASXXY010000333.1:0-10235 GCA_036502805.1 Gaiellales bacterium
GCTGCGGCTCGAGCGGCGGGCCTACCGCGACGACGACCTCGACGACGCCTTCCTCGTCTTCGCCGCGACGTCGGACACCGAGCTCAACGTCAGCGTGTTCCGCGAGGCCGAGCGCCGCACCATGCTCGTGAACGTCGTGGACGTGCCGCCGCTCTGCAACTTCATCATGCCGGCGATCGCGCGCAGCGGGCCGATCTCGATCGCCGTCTCGACGAAGGGCGCGAGCCCCGCGCTCGCGAAGCGCCTGCGCAGCGAGATCGCCGAGACCTATGGCGAGCCCTACGCGCAGCTCGCCGAGATGCTCAACGACATCCGCGCCTGGGCGCGCGACACCCTCCCGACCTACCAGGACCGCAAGGTCTTCTTCGAGGCGATCGTGAACGGCGATCCCGATCCCATCGAGCTCCTGCGGCGGGGCGACGTGCAGGCGGCGCGCGAGCTCATCGCCGCGCACGTGCACACGGTCGACAGCGCCGTCGCCCCTGCCTGAGGTGACGGGCGGCGCCGGCTTCGGCGCCTTCGTCGAGCGCGTCGCGGAGCACTCCTTCGGTGCGGCGTTCGCGATCTTCCGCGACGTCGACGCGGCGCTCGAGTGCCGCGAGGCGGCGGCGATCCGCCGCGCCAACGCGGCCGCCTACCTCGACGCGCGCGCGGGCCGCGCCCCGCTGCTCCTGGTCGGCGAGGCGATGGGCTACGCCGGCGGGCGCTTCACGGGCATCGCGTTCACGGCCGAGCGCACGCTGCGCGGCTGGGGCGCGCCCTACGAGGGCACGAGCGTGCGGCCCGAGGGCTGGGCCGAGCAGTCCGGCACGATCGTCCACGGCGCGCTCGCGACGCTCGGGCTCGAGGCCGGCACGGTGCTCTGGAACGTCGTGCCCGCGCACCCGCACCGGCCCGGGGAGCCACTCTCCAACCGCACGCCGGCGGTCGCCGAGCTGCGCGCGGGCGCGGAGGTGCTGGGCGAGCTGATCGAGCGCCTCGAGCCGCGCGCGATCGTCGCAGTGGGGCGCAGCGCCGAGCGCGCGCTCGGCGAGCTCGGGCTGCCGGTCGATGCCTGCGTGCGGCATCCCGCGAACGGCGGCGCGACGGCCTTCCGCACGGGCCTCGAGCGCTACGTGCTGTCGGCGCCCTGAGTCTGGCGGGCGTGCCCGATCGCCGAGCGCAACGAGAGCGTGCGCAGCATGAGCACGAGCGCGAAGCCGCCGATCAGCGCATTCGCGATCGCGACGGCGGCCTGCATGCCGACCGAGAACGACAGCAGCTGGCCGTCGCTGGCCGCGCCGCCGAGCACGACGACGATCAGCGCCTGCTGGGTGCCCACGCCGCCGGGCGTGACGGGGAGCAGCGTCGTGAGCGAGCCGACGACCATCACGAGCACGGCGTTGCGAACCGTCCCGGGAATGCCGAACGCATCGAGGAACGCGGCCGCCGAGGCGACGCGGCAGCCCCACCCGAGCACCTGCGGGAGGGCGACGCGCAACGCGTAGCGGCGCGGCGTCCGCAGGATCGTGAAGCCCTGGCGCACGCGCGCGGCGAAGGCGGCGCTGGCACGCTTGATGTGGCGCAGCGCGAGCATCGCGGCGAGCGCGATGGAGACGGCGATGATCGCCGTGAGCGTCGGATTCGCCGCCATCCACGACCACTCGAACGCGGGGATCGACGGGAGCTCGGGCACGCGCGGCAGCACGTGCTGGGTCAGCGCGAAGACGAGGATCACGATGCCGAGGACGGCGTCGACGAGCGTCTCGACGATCATCGCGGCGAGGATCGTCGGCGTCGTCGAGCCATCGAGGCGCGTGCGCGTGAGGAAGATCTTGACGAGGTCGCCGCCGCGCGCGGGCGCGATCGCGTTCACGCCGACGCCCGCGAAGTAGGCCCCTGCGCACGAGCGGTAGCGGTAGCGCACGCCCGGGTAGGCGGCGCGCAGGATCGAGTACCAGGCGCCCGTGCGCAGCAGCAGGTTGAGCGTGTGCAGCGCGAGCGCGAGCGCGAGCGGCCACCACCTGACATCGGCGAGGTGGTTCAGGAAGACGCGGACTGCGTCTGCGAAGGCGGACAGGGAGCTCAACCTCTCGCAGGTTACGCGGCGCCTGTCGCGCCTCCTGCCACGGGCACCGTCGCGAAACGCCGCGCCGTGACACGGGACATCCGCGACCGTGCACTACGATCCGCGGCGGTGACCGCGCTGCTCCCGCTCTGGCACGACGACCCCTACGAGGCGCGCGTGAGCCTCGCCGCCGAGCACGAGACGGACGTGCTCGTGATCGGCGCCGGCATCGCCGGGCTCTCGTGCGCGTGGCACCTCGCCGAGCGCGGCGTCGACTGCACGGTCGTCGAGGCGCGCACGGCCGCGAGCGGCGCGAGCGGCCGCAACGGCGGCTTCCTCGTGGCCGGCGCCGCGCCCGCCCACCAGGACGCGATCAGGCTGTTCGGCCACGATGTCGCGCTCGGCATCTACCGCGCCACGCTCGCGTCCGAGCAGCGGATCTACGAGATCGCGGACGAGATCGGCGCGGCCGAGCACTTCGCGCACGTCGGCTGCCTGCGCGTGACCTGGGAGCCGGACGAGCTCGCGCATGCGCGCGAGCAGTACGAGGCGATGCGCGCCGACGACCTCCCGGCCGAGTGGGTCGACGAGGCCGACCTCCCGGCGATCGTCCGCCGGCCGGGCCGCGCCGGCGTGTTCTCGCCGCCGGACGCCACGATGCATCCGGCACGCTGGGTGCGCGCGTTCTCGCGCGCGATCGAGGCGCGCGGCGTGCGCATCTTCGAGCACAGCCCGGTGCCCCAGCCGCTCGCGGCGCCCCGCAACGGGGGCTTCGCGGTGGGCGCCGGCAGCGGCACCGTCCACGCCCAGCGCGTCGTCGTCGCGGCGGACGGCGCGCTGCCCCTGCTCGTCCCGTACTACGCGCCGACCGTGCGCACGAAGCGCCTGCACATGATCGCGACGGCGCCCGTCGCCGAGCGCATCGTGCCGTGCGCGATCGGCGCCCGCTGGGGCTACGAGTACTTCCAGCAGCGCAGCGACGGCCGCATCGCGGTGGGCGGGTTCTCGGATCACGACGGCCCCCTCGCGGCCGCGTCGTACACGACCGCCGAGGAGCCCTCGCCCGCGATCCACAGCCGCCTCGAGGCCTTCCTGCGCGACGACCTCGGCGTCACCGCGCCCGTCACGCACCGCTGGGTCGGGCTCGTGGGCTACTCGCGCGACGAGCGCGCGTTCGTCGGCGCCGTGCCCGGCCACGACGGGCTGTACGTCGCCGGCGGCTACAACGGCACCGGCAACCTCAACGGCTTCACCGCCGGGCGCATCCTCGGCGAGCTGCTCGCGACGGGCGAGAGCGCCGATGCGCCCCTCTACGACTCGGCGCGCCCGCTGAGAACATCCTGAGAATCTCCTGACTGTCACCCGCTCGGGCTTTTCGACACGCGCGAGCGATGCTACGGTCAGGTCATGACGCGCGCCGCGCTCTCCCTCGCGCTCGCGCTCGCCCTGCTTCCCGCCGCGAGCGCCGCCGCGGCGAGCCCGCATGTCCTCGTGGAGCACGACCTCCCCGGCATGAAGGCATCGTTCTCGGCGACGCATCCGCTCACGACGATCAAGCGCTTCGTGCTCGTCTACAGCGATGACGGCAGCCGCAAGCGCGACAAGGTCGAGCTGCGCCAGTGCGGCTTCCGGGGCGGCACGGCGACCGCGCTCTTCCAGAGCACGGCGTCGAAGGACGCGACGAAGCCGGTGGCCGTGTGGACGTCGGTCGTGCAGTGCGCGACGCCGGCCCTGGCGCTCCGCTTCGCGCGCGAGGAGCGGCAGGACGTCAACAAGGAGTGGACGAGGAAGCCGACGGCGGCGACCGTGCGCAAGCAGGCCGCCAGCAAGCTGCCGCCCGGATCGCTCGCGGCCGTCGCCTCGACGAAGCTGCTCGGCGGCGGCAAGGCGTCGCTCACGATCGTGCTCGTGCCCCGCGGCCAGAAGGTGGCCGTGCTCACGCTCACGTCGCAGACCGGCTTCGACCCGTATCCGCAGGCGCGCGACCTCATGCGCCGCATGCTCGGCCTCGCGCCGATCGCGGCAGCGAAGCCGAAGACGGTGACCGAGCCGCTCGGCGTCCCGGTCGAGACCGCCCGCTTCGTGCGCCCGTAGCGGGCAACGGTCCGCCGCGCTCGCGCGCGGCGGAGCGCCCGGACTACTTCTTCGAGGCCTTCTTGGAGGCCTTGAGCGGGTTCAGCATCTTCTGCTGGACATCGGCCGGAGCGTCGGTGAGCGACTGCACCTGCTTGCCGCAGTACGGCTTGGTGCGGCTCGCGCGGTGATGGCACGTCTCGGGGATCGAGGTCAGCGCGAGCGTGCGATGACCGTCGACGCAGACGAAGACGGAGATCGTCTGGGGCGTTGCGACAGAAGCTTCCATGGCCGCAGGGTACCGCAGATGGCTAGCGGATCGCCTCGCCGATGCGGTCCCACAGCTCGGCGGCGCTCGTGCTCTTGACGATGTAGACGCCGCCGACCGGCACGCGCTCGCCCTCGAGCGAGATCACGCGGCCGCGCTTCGGGCTCGTCGCGTCGACGTACTCGTCGAGATCGGCGAGCTCGGTGCCCGGCTCGGCCAGGGTGACGGCCGTCACGTCCTCGTCGCTCAGCTTGTCCATCCAGCGGAACGCCGTCCGCCGCTCGTCAACGCTCGTAGCCATGACCAGGATCGTAGCGAGCGGCCCAGCATCTAGCCTGCCGGTCATGAAGATTGCATGGATCGGCCTCGGCACGATGGGTGAGTTCATGGCGGGGCACCTGCTCGACGCCGGGCACGAGCTGACCGTCCACAACCGCACGCGCACGCGCGAGGAGGCGCTCGCCGCGCGCGGCGCACGGCGCGCCGCGACGCCGCGCGAGGCCGCCGCCGGCGCCGAGCTCGTGTGCCTCTGCGTCTCGGACTCGCCCGACGTCGAGGCGCTCGTGCACGGCGACGACGGCATCGCCGCCGGCGTCGAGCGTGGCGCCGTCGTGCTCGACTGCTCGACGATCGCGCCCGCGACGACGCGCAGCATCGCCGCCGCGCTCGCAGAGCGCGGCGCCGGCGCCGTGGATGCGCCGGTCTCCGGCGGCTCGGAGGGCGCGCGCAAGGGCCAGCTGACCGCGTTCGTGGGCGGCGAGGACGCGCACGTCGCGACCGCCCGCACGGCGCTCGAGGCGTTCTGCAAGTCGATCACGCACCTCGGCGGGCCCGGCGCCGGCCAGGCCGGCAAGGCCGTCAACCAGGTGCTGATCTCGGGAACCTATGCGGCGCTCGGCGAGGGCCTCGCGCTGGGGGAGCAGGAGGGCCTGCCGCTGGAGGCGCTCGTGACGGCGCTCGGCGGCGGCGCGGCCGGCTCGTGGATCCTCGAGAACCGCTCGGGCAACGTCATCCGCGGCAGCTATCCGCTCGGCTTCAAGATGGAGCTCCATCTCAAGGACCTGCGGATCGCGCTCGCCGAGGGCGACCGCCTCGGGCTGCCGATGGAGGTCACGCGCCTCGTCGCCGACCAGGCGCAGCGGCTCGTCGACTCGGGCCACGGAGACGAGGACTCCTCGTCGCTCGCGCGCGTCGCGCGCGGCGAGATCCCCTCGTGATCGAGCGCTACCTGCAGATCCGCGCAGCCACGGTCGCCGGTCACCTGCCGTCCGGCGAGCTCGGCTACCTCGCCGACGTCACGGGCCAGCTGCAGCTCTGGCGCGTCGCGCCCGACGGCCTGCACGAGCAGATCACGTTCGGCAGCGAGCGCGTGACCGCGGCGTTGCCCTCGCCGAGCGAGCCGCGCTGGGTGATCGCCCGCGACGCCGGCGGCAACGAGCGCCACGCGCTCTTCGCGATCGATCCGGAGGGCGGGCCCGAGCTGGAGCTGTCCGCGAACGCGGACGCGATCCACGTCCCCGGCGCGTTCTCGCCGGACGGGACGCAGATCGCGTTCACGCACACCGGTCGCAACAGCGTCGACTTCGACGTCGCGCTCGTCGGCGTCGCGGGCGAGGGCCGGCGCGAGCTCGCGCAGCCCGGCGGCTGGTCGCACGTCGTCGACTGGTCGCAGCACGGCATCCTCGTGCAGCGCGCGAACACGCCGTTCGACCACGACCTCTTCCTCGTCGCTCCGCAGACCGGCGCGCTGACGCTGCTGACGCCGCACGACGGCGAGGTCGCGTTCGACTCGGCGCGCCTGCTCGCCGACGGCGCCGTGCTCTGCGCCTGCGATGCCGGCAGCGAGTTCGCGCGCCTCGCGCTGCTGCGGCACGGCCTCGAGCCCGACTTCCTGACCGCCGACGACGCCGATGTCGAGAGCGTCGTTGTCGACGCCTCGCGCACGCGGCGCGCGTGGACCGTGAACCGCGGGGGCGAGAGCGAGGTGTGGCTCGACGGGATGCGCGTCGAGGGCCTGCCCGGCGGCGTCGTCTCGGCGCTCGCGTTCGCGCCGGACGGCACGCTGACGATCACGGCCGGGCCGCCCGACGACTCGACCGACGTCTGGACGGCCGCGCCGGCGGTCGCCCGGCGCACGCGCTCGGCCGTCGGCGGGCTCGACCGCGCGGGCTTCGTCCGGCCCGAGCTGGACGAGGTCGAGAGCTTCGACGGGCGCCGCATCCCGTACTTCCGCTTCGGCCCGGCGGGGCGGCCGGCGCTGTGCTGGGTGCACGGCGGCCCGGAGTCGCAGTTCCGGCCGCAGATGGCGCCGGTGATCCAGTTCCTGTGCTCGCAGGGCATCACGGTCGCGGCTCCCAACGTGCGCGGCTCGACCGGCTACGGGCGCACCTTCCATCACCTCGACGACGTGCAGCTGCGGCTCGACTCCGTCAGCGACCTGGCCGCCCTCGGCCGTGCGCTCGGGGCCGGCAGCGGCACGCCGGTGGGCGTCATGGGCGGCTCCTACGGCGGCTACATGACGATGGCCGCGATCACGGAGCACCCCGAGCTGTGGTCGTGCGCCGTGAACATCGTCGGCATCGTCAACTTCGTCACGTTCCTCGAGCGCACGGGCGCCTATCGGCGCGCGCTGCGCGAGGCCGAGTACGGCTCGCTCGCGCACGACCGCGAGTTCCTCGAGTCGATCTCGCCGATCCGCAAGATCGGCGACATCGCCTGCCCGCTGCTCGTGATCCACGGCGCGAACGACCCGCGCGTGCCGGTCGGCGAGGCCGAGCAGGTCGTCGCCGCGCTGCAGGCGCGCGGGGCGCCGGTCGAGTACCTGCGCTACGAGGACGAGGGGCACGGCATCTCGCGCCTCGTCAACCGGCTCGACTGCTACCCGCGCGTCGCTGCGTTCCTGCAGCGCAACCTCCTCTAGGCGTCGTAGATCGACGTCCCGGCGCCCTCGCGCGCGTTCGGCGGGTACGGCGCGAGGTCGTTCACGAAGCCGGGCTCGCGCGTCACGCGCTCGAGCCACGCGGCGACGGCCGGAAACGCGCCGAGCGCGAAGCCGGCGTCGTGCGCGACGTGCGTGTAGCCGAAGAGCGAGATGTCGGCGAGCGAGCAGCGCGGCCCGACGAGGAACGCGCGGTCGCGCAGGTGGGCGTCGAGCACGGCCAGCGCGTCGCGACCCAGCTCGCTGCGACCCGGCGGCACGGGCCGCCCGGTCAGGCGCCGGAAGCGCACGCCTCCGACGCCCGGCATGACGCGCTCCTGCTCGAAGAACATCCACTCCAGGGCGTGCGCCGTGCCGACCGCGTCGTCCGGCAGGTACGGCGTCCCCTGGGCGAGCAGCCAGAGGATGGCGTTCGACTGCGTCACGAGCGAGCCGTCGTCGAGCTCCAGCACCGGCGTCTCGCGCACGGGATTGAGGCGCGCGTAGCCGTCGCCGAGCGTGTCGCCGGCGAAGATGTCGATCGGCACGCGTTCGTAGGGAGTGCCCGTCAGGGCGAGCAGCAGGCGCACCTTGTAGCAATTGCCCGACGCCTCGTAGTCGTACAGTCTCATCGCGTGATTGTCACCGCTCGCCCGGTGCTGCGCGAGCGGAAATCGGACAGCGCGCCGGCACGCGCGCGGCACACCGCGCGCAGCGTTCATCCGCGCAACCTGCAACGCTGCCCACATGCACTTCGAGGCCGATCTGGAAGCCGCGCGGGCCCGCATCGGGGATGCCATCGTGCGCACGCCCGTGTGGCGCAACGACGAGCTCGACGAGGCGCTCGGGCGCCAGGTGTGGCTGAAGTGCGAGTCGTTCCAGCGCACGGGATCGTTCAAGCTGCGCGGCGCCACGAACGCGGTGCGTGCGCTGCCCGCCGGCACGCGCGGCGTCGTCGCCGTCTCGAGCGGCAACCACGCGCAGGCCGTCGCCTACGCGGGGCGCGCGGCCGGGCTGCCCGTGACGGTCGTGATGAACGCCGATGCCAACGCCGCCAAGGTCGCGAGCACGATCGGCTTCGGCGCGACGGTCGTGTCGGACGGCGTCGATCCGACCAATCGCGAGGACATCGCGCGCGATCTGGCGGAGCGCGAGGGCCTCGCGCTCGTGCACCCGTTCGACGACTGGAACGTGATCGCCGGCCAGGGCACGGCGGCGCTCGAGCTGTTCGAGGAGGTCGCGGGCCTCGACTCGATCGTGACGCCGATCGGCGGCGGCGGCCTGCTCTCGGGCACGGCGCTCGCGTGCGCGCTCGCCTCGCCTGCGACGCAGCCCTACGGCGCGGAGCCCGCCGCCTCGCCGGATGCCCGCCAGTCGCTCGCCGAGGGCAGGCGGGTGCGGCTCGACTACGCGCCGGCGACGATCTCGGACGGCGCGCGCACGGTGCAGATCGGCGAGCGCACGTTCGCGGTGCTGAGCGAGCTCTGCGCCGGCATCTCGCTCGTCGACGACGACGCGGCGCGCGCGGCGATGGCGCTCGTCTGGGACACGACGAAGCTGCTGATCGAGCCCACGTCCGCGATCGCCGTCGCGGCGATCGCCGCGGGGGCCGTGCCCGGCGAGCGCATCGGCGTCGTGATCAGCGGCGGCAACGTCGACGCCCGCGCGCTCGCCGAGACGATCCGCGTGGAGGAGACGGTGTGAGCGAGCAGGATCCGCCCGAGGAACGCCGGCGCGACGAGCGCCGCGTCGGCCGCGTGACGACGAAGGGCCCGGCGGAGGAGCGCATGCGCTCGGCCGACGAGGGCCTGCTCACGCGCCAGGAGGATCCGGGCTTCGTCCATACCGACCCGTGGCGCGTGCTGCGGATCATGGGCGAGTTCGTCGACGGCTTCGACGTGCTCGCGCGCGTCGGGCTCGCGGTGACCGTCTTCGGCTCGGCGCGCACGAAGCTCGACTCGCCCTACTACGAGGCCGCGCGCGCGGTCGGCCGCGGCCTCGCCGAGCGCGGCTTCGCCGTCATCACGGGCGGTGGGCCGGGGACGATGGAGGCTGCCAATCGCGGCGCCAGCGAGGCCGGCGGGCTCTCGATCGGCTGCAACATCGAGCTGCCGCACGAGCAGTCGCCGAACCCCTACTCGAACCTCTCGATCGACTTCCGCTACTTCTTCGTGCGCAAGACGATGTTCGTCAAGTACTCGGAGGCGTTCGTCGTCTTCCCCGGCGGCTTCGGCACGCTCGACGAGTTGTTCGAGGCGCTGACGCTGATCCAGACCGCCAAGGTCAAGCGCTTCCCCGTCGTGCTCTACGGCTCGGACTACTGGAACGGCCTGCTCGAGTGGATCCACCAGACGCTCGCGGTCGAGGGCATGGTCTCGGCCGGCGATCTGGCGCTCGTGCAGGTCGTCGACACGGTCGAGGAGGTGTGCGAGATCGCGACCGGCGGCGCGCGGCGGTGAGCGGTGCGCTGACGTTGCGCTTCCTCCGTCAGGGTGGCCAGTCGGTGAGCGACATCGCCGGTGCGCTGACGGCCTTTCTCGCGACGGCGCAGCGCGAGGTCGCGATCGCGATCTACGACTTCCACGTCGAGCACGAGGCCGGGCAGGTCATCGCGACGGCGCTGCAGGGCCTGCGCGACCGCGGCGTGACGGTGCGCATCCTCGACCACGACGAGCGCGAGAGCGTGCGCGAGGTGCCCGACAACGTGCCGCGGCCGGCGGCGCCGCCCGAGTACATCGACTCGCTCGGCCTCGACGTGCGGCCGGTGATCGGCTTCGGCACCCTGATGCACCACAAGTACGTCGTCGTCGACGGCGCGCGCGTGTGGACGGGCTCGATGAACTGGACGGAGGACTCGTTCACGCTGCAGGAGAACTGCATCGTCACGATCGAGAGCGCCGAGGTCGCGGCCGAGTACCTGCGCGACTTCG
>DASXXY010000334.1:0-4329 GCA_036502805.1 Gaiellales bacterium
CGAGGGCGTCTCGGTGCTGCCGATCGAGGCGTTCGGCCCGAGCGGCCAGGGCCACGTGCGCCTGGCGCTCGCCGCCGACGAGGACACGCTCGCCGAGGGCTGCCGCCGCATCGCGAGCTTCGCCGCGAGCCTGGTCTAGGACTCGCCCCGCTCGCAGTCGCGGCCGGCCTGCGCCTGACCGGTCGCGCGGCCTCAGACCGGCCGGATAGGGAGTGCGCTCCGCCGTCCGGCAGGCGTACGGTGGCGCGGTGCGAGAGCAGCTCGAGAGCCTCTGGGCACGCGTCTGGGTGTGCCTGATCGTGAGCCCGCTCGCCTTCCTCGGCGGCGGTGCGCTGCTGTTCGCCGCCGTGCACGAGATCGTCGGCGACTACGACGAGTCCTGCACGGTCGCGGGCGCGACGTGCCACGACCCGCGCGGCTGGGTCGTGCTCGGCTGCAGCGTCGCCGGCTTCGCATGCTTCGCGGCCGGCGCAGCCGCCTGGTTCCGCGCCGTGCAGCTGTTCGCGCGCGCCAAGGCGCGCCGCGCCGTCACGAGCTAGGTGCTCCCGGCGGCGGCCTCGATCCGCTCGGCGCGCTCCTCGAGCAGCTCCCCGGCGACGGTCTGGATCGTCGCGGCGATCGGGATCGCGAGGAGTGCGCCGATCAGCCCCAGCACCGCGCCGCCGCAGAGCACCGCGACGAGCACCGTGAGCGACGGGATCTGCACCGTCCTGCCGTAGATGATCGGCTGCAGGATGTGGTTCTCGATCTGCTGGTAGACGTTCACGATGATGAACATGGCGACGCCCGCGCGGACGTCGACGAAGATGAACGCGGCCGCGATCACGACGAACGACCCGATCGTGGCGCCGACCAGCGGGATCAGGTCGAAGACGGCCATGAAGACGCCGAGCGCGAGCGAGTAGGGCACCGAGAACGCGTACAGCGAGGCCGTCGTCACGGCGCCGCAGATCAGCGAGATCACGAGGTTGCCGGCGACGTAGCCGCCGATGTTCCTGTTCAGGTGGTGCGCCGCGGCCACGACCCGCGGCCGGCGTTCTGGAGGTATCTGAGCGAGCGAGATGCGCAGGATCGAGGGCAGCTCGTAGAGCAGGAAGAGCGTCAGGAAGAAGACGGTCGAGACGGCGACGGCGCCACCGAGCACGGTGTCCGCCGCGCCGAAGATGACGGTCGGCAGCGTGTCGAGGTGGTCCTGCGCGTGCTTCGCGAGGTGGTACTTGTTGTCGAGCCGCTTGACGGTGCTGTTCTCGCGCGCATCCGAGATCGCCTTGGGCACGGCGGTGGTGAGGTCGTCGACCTGCGTCACGAACGGCGCGACGAACGCGACCACGATCGCGATGGAGCCGATCACGAAGCCGATGAAGACGACGGTCGCCGCCGGCCTCCGGCCGATCCTCGGCTCGAGCTTCTCGACGAGCGGATTGAGCGCCACGGCCAGGAACGCCGCGGCCAGGAACCACACGAAGATGTCGCGCATGCGGTCGAGCAGGCCGCTCACGAAGCCCAGCACGAGCAGCCCGACGACGAGCTTCGCGACCGTCCCGCCCGAGATGTCGATCGTGATGCGGCGGCGACCCGGCGGGCCCGACGCCGTCGCCTCGACCCCCTCTGGCGGCGCCTCGCTCATGCGGCGCAAGGCTAGCGCGCCCGGCCTGGCGGCGTGAGCCGCCCGCTCCTCGGCCTGTCGCGTGACCCGCGCTGCCCGCGCGCCGCGCTCCACGTCAGTTGATGCGCGCCTCGCGGTCGCCCCACTCGCGGTCGCGCAGCACGAACTTCTGCACCTTGCCGGTCGAGGTCTTCGGCAGTGGGCCGAACTCGACGGCATCGGGCGCCTTGAAGCGCGCGAGGCGGCCGCGGACGTGCTCGATCAGCTCCTCCGGCGACGCCTCGGCGCCCTCGCGCAGGGTCACGAAGGCCTTCGGGCGCTCGCCCCAGCGTTCGTGGGGGATCGCGATCACGGCGCACTCGAGCACGGCCGGATGCGCGGCGAGCGCCTGCTCGACCTCGATCGTCGAGATGTTCTCGCCGCCCGAGATGATCACGTCCTTGGCGCGGTCGCGCAGCTCCACGATGCCGTCGGGGTGCCAGACGGCGAGGTCGCCAGAGTGGAACCAGCCGCCGCGGAACGCGTGCGCCGTGCCCTCCGGGTCGTCGTGGTAGCCGAGCATCACGTTGTTGCCGCGCATCACGACCTCGCCCATCGTCGCGCCGTCACGGGGCACGTCGGCGTCGTCGGCGTCGACGACGCGCACGAGGTCGGCGGTCGGGTAGGCCTGGCCCTGGCGCGCGAGCACGGCCGCGCGGCCGGCGGCGTCGAGAGCGGCGAAGCCGTCGGGCTCCGGGCTGACCGTGATGGGTCCGTAGGTCTCCGTCAGGCCGTAGACGTGGACGATGCGGAAGTTGAGCGCCTCGAGCTGCGCGAACAGCGTCGGCGAGGGCGGCGCGGCGGCCGAGAGCACGGTCACCGGGCGCTCGAGGCGGTGCGCGGCGGGGTGTCCGGCGACGCCGATGTGCACGGTCGGCGCGCCGTTGTAGTGCGTCACGCCCTCGCTCGCGATCAGCTCCCAGACGCGCCCCGGGTCGACCGCGCGCTCCGTCACGTGGCGTGCGGCGACGGCGGTCACGGCCCACGGGAAGCACCAGCCGTTGCAGTGGAACATCGGCAGCGTCCAGAGGTACGCGCTCTCCGGCGTGAGGCCGGCGACGATGACCTCGGAGAGCGCGTTCAGGTACGCGCCGCGGTGGCTGTAGACGACGCCCTTCGGAGCCCCCGTCGTGCCCGAGGTGTAGTTGATCGAGATCGGCTCCTCCTCGTGCTCGAGCCACGATTCGGGCCGGGCGGGCGAGGCGGAGGCGAGCAGCTGCTCGTAGGGGTCGCCCGCGCGACCGTCGTCGTCGCAGCGCACGACGTCGATGCCGCTCAGGTCGAGCCCCTCGACGAGCGCCGCGAGCGCGTGGTCGACGATCAGCACCCGCACGCCCGAGTGGCGCAGGATGTGGTCGATCTCGGGCGGCGCGAGGCGCGTGTTGATGGCGACCAGCACACCGCCGGCGAGCGGCACGCCGAAGTGCGCCTCGAGGATCGCCGGCGCGTTCGGCGAGAGCACGGCGACGCGGTCGCCGTGTGCGAGGCCGCGATCGCGGAGCGCGTTCGCGAGCCGGTGGCAGCGCTCCTCGAGCTCGCCGTAGGCGATGCGCCGGCCGTCCCCGTGGACGATCGCGACGCGGCCGGGATGGATGGCTGCGGTGCGCTGCAGGAAGGCGACGGGCGTCAGCTCGCTGCGATGGACGCCCGTCACGCGCGGACGTCCACGCAGAGGTAGCCGTCGCGCCGGTTGAGGCACAGCAGGCCCTCGAGGCGGCCGTCCTCGCCGACGACGACGAGCCGGTTGTCGTACTCCTCGCTCGCGAGCGCGAGCGCATCGGCGACGTTGTCGTCGGGGCCGATCTGGGGGCAGTCGCGGCGGATGTGCGGCAGGATCGGCGCCTCGTCCGGCTCGCTCTCCGGCACGTCCTCGCGCATCAGGTGGCCGGAGTAGATGCCGTCGTCATCCACGAGCAGGAGGCGGTTCTTCGGGTTCTCGAAGAGGATCCGCGCCTCGGCCGCGCTGGCGTAGCGCGAGACGGTCTTCGGACGCCCGACCATCGCCTGACGCACCCGCAGGTCACCGGCATCCTCGATTCGAACGCTGCTGTCGCCCATGCGCTGATCGTACGCTCCAGGGGTGGAGCGCTTCGACGTCATCGTGGTGGGGGCCGGCCCGTCCGGCTCGCTGACCGCGCACCTGCTCGCCCGCGACGGCGTCAGGACGCTGCTCGTGGACCGCGCGAGCTTCCCGCGCGACAAGCCCTGCGGCGGGGGCGTGACGCTGCGCGGCGCGCGGCTCCTGCCGTTCGCGATCGGGCCCGTCGTCGAGGAGCGCGTGACGACGATCGCCTTCCGCCACCCCGGCCTCGGCGCATTCGAGCACGGCGGCCTCGCGCCGGTCGTGCTGATGACGCAGCGGAAGCGCCTGGACGCGTTCCTGGCCGAGCAGGCGGCGCTCGCGGGCGCAGACTTCCGCGACGCCACGAAGGTGCGCGAGATCGAGCTCGACGACGACGGCCGGCCGAGCGTCACGTTCGGCGACGGCTCGCGTGCCGGCGCCGACATCCTCGTCGCCGCCGACGGCGCGAACGGCGTCTGCGGGCGCGCGCTCGACCTCGGCCAGGATCGCCTCTTCGCCCCGGCGCTCGAGGCCAACGTCGCCTACGACGCCGTCGGCGCCGGCGTCGAGCGCCACGTCGCGCTGCTCGAGATGGGCTACATCCCGGGCGGCTACGGCTGGG
>DASXXY010000335.1:0-4245 GCA_036502805.1 Gaiellales bacterium
AGGGCGCCTCGTGATGCGGCGCCTCGGCAGGCGGGGCGAGCGCGGCCAGACGGCGGTCGAGTTCGCGCTCTGCGCGACGGCCTTCTTCATGATCGTGTTCGGCCTGCTCAAGGTCGCCACGATCTACGGCGACTACGTCGCGCTGCAGCATGCGGCGCGCGACGGCACCCGCGAGGGCTCGGTCACGCGCGGCACGGGCGACGCCGTGCAGGCGTCGGTCGCGGCGGCCGTGACGACGCAGGTCAGGAACTCGGCCGGCATCCTCAACCCGTCCGACATGACGATCAGCGTCACCGGCCTCGACAGCCACCTCGCACCCGACGGCGTGCTCTGGGAGGCCCACGACCGCGTCCAGGTCACGGTCACCTATCCGTGGTCGCTGAGCGTGATGGGCATCAACTTCGGCTCGGGCACGATGTCGTCGACGACCGAGGCCATCATCGAGTGACCTGCCGGCGCCGTGCGCGGCGCCGCGAGGTCAGGGCTGGAGCCGCAGCTGCGGCCAGCGCGCGAGCAGCGTGCTGCGACCCGTCACGGGCACCGCGTCGGCGCGGCAGAGCGCCGTGTCGGACGCCTGCTGCTCGGCCCCTGCGAGCCAGGCGCGGAAGGCCGCCCGGCGGGCCTCGCCGAGCAGCAGCGCGCGCACGGCGAGCCGCGCCTTGGAGCGCTCGGCGTTCGGCAGGCTCAGCTTCGCGCCGAGCACGCGCACGCGCACCGGGCCGTCCTCGGCGTGCACGAGCACGGTCGTGCCCGCTGCCGCCGTCAGCACCGCCGGCGGGGCCAGGCCCGGCAGCGCCACGCCGTGCTCCTGGCCGACGAGCCAGCGCACCGGGCGCAGCGTCTCGACGCTGCGCGTGCGCATGCCCGCGTGCGCCTTGACGAACGCCGTGATGTCGGCACCGGTGATCGCGGGCACGCGCAGGCCGCGCGCGATCTTGGCCTCGAGCAGCTGATCGCGGATGGCGTCGCGCGCGACGGCGGGCGTCGCGCCCTCGACCTGCAGGAACTGCAGGTACTGGCCGCGCGCACCGCCGAACTGCCCGGCGACCACGCTGCGCTCGGCACGGATCAGGGACGTCGGGCCGATCGTCGTGCGCGTGCGCACGAGGCTGCGCTCGAGCAGCGCCGTCAGCGCCGCCGCGCTCGGCACGCCCGCGGCGGTGAGGCCGGTCAGCTCCTTCGTCGCGAACGAGCCGCCCGCATACGTGCACTGGGTGGGCGCGGGCAGGGTCGTCGCGCCGACGGCGAGGTCGCTGTCGAAGCCCCCCACGATCGGCAGGAGCGTCGCGCCGCAGAGGTTGTTGTCGCGCGTCCAGAGGTAGACGCACGCGGCCGTGGGCTTGTCGACGTCGGCGCTGCCCGGCGTCGCGAACGTGCCCCACCCCCACGACCAGACGGTCGAGAGCCCGAGCTCGCGGGCCACGTTGAGCGCCGCGAGCTGCTGCAGCTTGACGATCTGCATCCAGGCCGCCGTCGGCTGCAGGCCCGCCCGGCCGCCCTGCGAGTCGCCCGACTGGAAGCCGAGCATGAGCCCGATCCGCGACGGCGGCACGCCGATCGCGGTCAGCCGGCTCACCCACTCGCGGAAGCCGACGCGCAGCGCGCGGCTGATCAGGAACGGATCGCCGATGCTCCAGAGGCTCGTCGCCGGCGTGTAGGCCTCCGGCACGAGCCAGCCGACCTGCCCGACCTGCTGCCACCAGTCCTCGCTGCCGGCCGTCGTGAAGCGGCGCGGGACGAGCAGGAACGGCGTGGCGCCGTCGGCCGCCAGCGCGCGCACGAGCGCGAGCACCGCGTCGCGGTACTGCTGTGCCGGCGCGGGCAGCGGTCCGGCGGTCTCCGAGCCGATCATCTCGTTGAGCGCGATCAGCGGGTTCGGGCAGCCGGTCGAGGCCTGCGCCTTCTGCAGCTCGGCCGCCGCCACCGCGCCCATCGTCGCGGGATCCGCGGGCGCCGTGGGCGAGCCGACGAGGCCCGGGAGGTTCATCTCCCAGTAGGCCGTCGACGCGCCGGCGTCGCGCAGCGCCTTGGCCACGCCCGCGCCGGTCGAGGCGACCGTCACGCCCGGCCGTGCGAAGACCGCCTGGCGGAACGCGACCGAGCCGTCCGAGAACTCGATCGAGACCGGCGCGCCGGGCGTCAGCACCGGGCACGGTCCCGGATCGGCGAGCGCCCCGGGCACAGGCAGGGCGAGCGCGGCCGCGACGGCGACGAGCGCAGCGAGGGCGCGAGGCAGGCGAGCGTGCACAGATTGCGGCGAACGCCGCACAGGGCGGCGCGTCACACGACCTTCCGACGAGCAGGACCGGGCACGCGGGCCCGGCTCAGCTCAGTCGCCCCAGTCGAAGTCCTGGCACTGCTGCTGGTCGAGCCAGACCTCTTCGGACTGGCCGACGATCGCGGGCTCGAACTCGGAGGTCTCGAGCACCGGGTAATCGCCGGTCTCCTCCTCCTCGCGGCGCGCCTCGGCCTCGCTCTTGAACAGCGCATGGTTGTCGAACGGGTCAGCGACCTCGTATGCCGACAGCGGACGCTGGCCATTGAGATGAGCATTCCGCCGCTTCAGCGCGAGATGCTCTTCGATGACCGCAGCGAACAACGATTTGGAATCAGACATCACACCACCCTCGGTCCTGTGAACAGGCCGTTTTTCCCCTCAAGCAGAGGTCACTGTACTGCAGTCGTCTTTGGTTTGACAACCGTACCGCGAGGGAAACGTCGGACGAACCTTTCGGAAGCTAGTGATAGCTCTCCGGTACTGAAAGCTCATCCCCCTCCTGGGCATCTGCCAGGGAGACGCGGTTCTTGCCGGCCCGCTTGGAGCGGTAGACGGCGTCGTCGGCGGCCGCCGTGAGCTCCACCTGCGTGCTCCCGCTGCCGGGCAGCGCGGCCACGCCGAACGACGCCGTGACGCGCACGCTGCGGCCGTCGGGCGTCGGGATCTGGCGCTCGGCGATGGCCTGGCGGAGGCGCTCCGCGAGGCGCGCGGCGCCGTCGAGGCCGGTGTGGGGCAGGATCACGGCGAACTCCTCGCCGCCCCAGCGCGCAGGCTGGTCGATCTCGCGCGTGCACTGGCGGATGGCGCCGGCCGCGGCCTTCAGGACGCCGTCGCCCGCGAGGTGCCCGAAGCGGTCGTTGATGAGCTTGAAGTCGTCGAGATCGAGCACGACGAGCCCGACGGGCGTGCCGAAGCGCTGCGCGCGCTCGACCTCGCGCGCGAGCTGCTCCTCGAACTCGCGGCGGTTCAGCAGCTGCGTCAGCGGGTCGGTCTTGGCCTGCTTCTGGATCAGCCGGTGCAGGCGCGCGTTCTCGATCGCGACGGCGCCCTGGCCGACGAGCGAGCCGACGCGCTCGGCGTCGTCGCGGCCGAAGGGCCGATCGGCGCTGCCGACCAGCGTGAGCAGCCCGAGCACGCGCTCCTCGGCCACGAGCGGCGCCGCGAGCAGCGGCACGGGCTCGTCGCCGATCACGGCCTGGCGGGTCTGTAGCGCGCGGCCCTCGATGCCCTCGCCGTAGCGCACGGGCGCGTCGAGCAGCCCGGCCGCGAGGCCGAGCTCGCCGCGCCGCAGCTGCTCCACGAGCACGTCGGTGCCCTCGTCCGCGACGAGCAGGCGCGCGCCCTCGGCGCGTGCCAGCTGCACGGCCGAGTCGACGACGATCTCGAGCAGGCCGGCGACGTCGTGCGTGGCCGCGAGGGCGGCGCCGAAGCGCTGGCCGAACTCCTGCACGCGCCGGCGCTCGGAGTCGAGCTCCTCGATGCGCTGCTCGAGCTGGCTCGACATGTCGTTGAACGTCTCGCCGAACTGCGAGAACTCGTCGCCCCCGCGCACGGGCAGGCGCTGGTCGAAGCGGCCCGAGGCGACCGCGCGGATGCCGTCGGCGAACGTGCGCAGCGTGTGCGTGAGCGAGCGCACGACGAGCGCCGCGCCGGCGCCGAGGAGCAGCAGCAGGAGACCCATCAGGAGCGCGACCCGCAGGCGGATCGAGCGCGTGTACGAGTCGAGCTTGTGCTGCGGGTAGAGCGCGACGGCCTGCGAGTTGGAGACGTCGGCGACGGCCGCACGGTAGTGCACGCCGCCGACGTCGAGCTTGAACGGGCGGCCAAGGACGAGGTTGGACGGCAGCGTCATCTGCTCCTCGCCGGTCTGCAGCGTCCCGCCGTTCGCGAGGCCCAGCATCACGTCCTTGTCGCCCTGCTGGGACAGCCCGACGAGGCTGGTGAGATCGACGTACGTGCGCACCGTC
>DASXXY010000336.1:0-6640 GCA_036502805.1 Gaiellales bacterium
GCCGCGAGCGCACCGTCTGGACGCCCTGGGAACGACGCGGCGTCTTGCAAGTGCAGAGCACGTGCGGCGACGCCGCGCCGTCCCCAGGACGCCCAGCCGGCACGCTCGCGGCCAGCGCTAGCGTTCACGAGCAACAGCCGCCGCCGCAGCAGCAGCGGTCGCCCCAGAGAGAGCTAGCGGCCCCAGGAGGTGTGGAGTGCGACCGACGCGCCGGGCTCGACCTCGGCGACGTCGCCGTCGCCGGCGACCTCGATCGCGACGGTCACGGCGCGCGACTCGGGGATGCTGAGCGTGGTCGCGCCCTTGGCGGGCGTCTGCAGCTCGAGCACCTCGCCGGTGAGGCCCGTGACCTCGATCGAGTCGCCGGGCTCGATGCCTGCGCGCTTGAACGCGTGCAGCAGCTCCTCGGCCTCGTTCTCGTGGCGCAGGACGCGCACGGTCGACCCGACCGGGACCGTCACGAGCGGCACGCCGGGCTCGCGCGGCGCGTCACCGATCGGATGCCCGTGCGGGCAGGTCGTGACGCCGACGAGCAGCGTGCGCATGCGCTCCTCGAGGTTCTCCGAGATGCCGTGCTCGAACGAGTGGGCCTCCTCGTGCACCTCGTCCCACGGGATGCCGAAGACCTGCACGAGGAACGCCTCGATCAGGCGGTGGCGGGTGACGATGCGGGACGCGAGCGTCCCGCCCTCGTCCGTGAACGCGAGCCGCTTGCGCTCGTCGCGCACGACGAGGCCGTCCTCGACGAGCCGGCGCACCATCTCGAGCGCGGTCGGCTGCGAGACCCCGACGGCGCGCGCCAGGTTGGCCTGCGTCGCGTCGATGCCGGCTTCCTGCATCCAGAAGAGCTTCTCGAGGTACTCCTCGACCGTCGACGTCAGCGTCTCCACGCGACGAGTCTAGCGTCCTCGCGGAGCGCCGGAACGGACGCCGCGCTATCGTCGTCGCGGTGGCGGGACGTCAGGTGAACACGGTGCGCGCGCGCGCCGCGGCAGTGCTCGCGCTCGCGATCGCCGCGGCGAGCCTCGCGATCGCCGAGCCGGCAAGCGCGAAGCCCGTACCCGGCCCCGGCTGGACGACCTGGGGCAACAGTCCCGTGCGCCAGTCGCGCGCCAACACCTCGACGGTCACCGCCGGCAACGCGTCCAAGCTCAAGCTCGCGTGGTCGCGCCCGATCGGCGGCACGGGCGCCGCGCAGCCGCTCTACCTCACGCGCGTCGCCGTCGCCGGCACGACCCGCGACATCTACGTCACGGCCGCCGAGTCGGGCCGCGTCGCGGCCTTCGACGCGAAGACCGGGAAGCCGCTCTGGACGCGTGAGCTGGGTGCGCTCGACACCGGCTGCCTGCAGATGCCGAAGGGCGTCTTCGGCGTCACCGGCACGCCCGTCTACGACCCGGCGAGCGGCTACATCTACGTCGCGGCGACCGACAAGCTGTGGGCGCTCAGCGTGCACACCGGGACGCCTCGCGCGGGGTGGCCGATCCTGCTCCCGATCGATCAGTTCCACGAGCACGTGTGGGGTGCGATCGCGCTCGGCCACGACCACGTCTACATGGGCCTCGCGTCGTACTGCGACCGCCGGCCCTACAGCGGGCGCGTGCTCTCGGTCGCGACGAAGACCGCCGTCGTGGATCATCAGTGGGTCGTCGTCAACACCGTCGGCGGCGATCCGGGCGGCGGCGGCATCTGGGGCTGGGGCGGCATCGCGATCACCGCGGACGGCCACATCTGGGCGGCCAGCGCGAACGCCAACACGGCCGAGGGCGACCCCGAGAACCTCGACCACGCGGAGTCGATCAACGAGCTCAGCTCGTCGCTCGCGCTCCTCAACTCGAGCCACGCCAAGGGCATGCCCACGAAGGGCGACTTCGGCTTCGGCTCGACGCCGATCGTCTTCAAGGCCGACGGCTGCGGCTCGCTCGTGGCGTCCGAGGGCAAGGACGGAGCCGTCTACCTGTGGCCGCGCGACAAGCTCGCGGGGGCGCCCACGCAGCGTCTCGAGGTCGCCTTCCCGGCGACGCTCTACGGCTCGCCCGCGTGGGATCCGCTGACCCAGCAGCTGTTCGTGACGACCTCGCAGTCGTACGCGGGCGTGAACAGCGGCCTCGACGCGCTCGCCGTCACGAAGGGCTGCAAGCTGCGCCTGGCCTGGAACCGCAAGCTCGGCGGGCAGCTCAACGCCGTGCCGACCGTCGTCAACAACACGGTCGCCGTCGCCACGGGTACCGGCCAGCTCCGGCTCTACGCGACGAAGACCGGCAAGCTGCTCGCGAAGCGCGAGATCGGCGGCGCGATGTTCGAGGCGCCGATCGCCGTCGGCGGCGACGTCGCGGTCGTCACCTGGAACCGCAAGCTGGTCGTCTACCGCCTGCCGGGCTAGCTCCGGCAGGCCCCGTATCCTGCGCGCAGTGGCAGTCCCGCTCGACACCCTCCCCGCGATCGCCGGCGGCCGGCCCGTCCGGGGCGAGCGCAGGCTCGACTTCGCACCGCCGGCGCTGGGCGAGGAGGAGCGCGCCAACGTGCTGCGCTCGCTCGAGACCGGCTGGCTGACGACGGGCCCGTTCGCGCGCCAGCTCGAGAGCGAGTTCGCGACCTACGCCGACGCGCCGCTCGCGCTCGCCGTCTCCTCGTGCACCGCCGCGATGTACCTCGCGCTGCGCGCGCTCGGCATCGGCGAGGGCGAGGACGACGAGGTCGTCACGACGCCGCTGACGTGGCCCGCGACGGCCAACGTGATCGTGCGCGCGGGCGCACGGCCGGTCTTCGCCGACGTCGACCCGGCCACGCTCTGCCTCGATCCCGAGGCCGTCGCCGCCGCCATCACGCCGCGCACGAGGGCGATCATGCCGGTGCACTACGCCGGCCATCCCGCCGACCTCGTGGCGCTCCAGGCGCTCTGCGACGAGCACGGCCTGAAGCTGATCGAGGATGCGGCGCACGCCACCGAGACGCGCCTGCCCGACGGGCGCAAGATCGGCTCCGTCGGCGACATCACCTGCTTCAGCTTCTACGCCAACAAGAACCTCGCAGCGGGTGAGGGCGGGATGCTCACGCTCGTCGACGAGGAGCTCGCGTCGCGCATCACGTCGCTGCGCCTGCACGGCCTCACGCGCGACTCCTGGAAGCGCTACGAGAAGAAGGGCCCGGGCGCCTACGACGTGCTCGAGCCCGGCTACAAGCTCAACCTCAGCGACCTCCACGCCGGCGTCGCGCTCGGCCAGCTGCACCGCATCGACGAGCACCACGAGCGCCGCGTCGCGCAGGCGGGACGCTACGAGGAGGGCCTCGCGGAGCTCCCCGGCATCACGCCGCTCGGTTCGCGGCTCGAACCCTCCGGCGTCCACGGCTGGCACATCTACGTCGTGCAGATCGACGCCGAGGAGGCCGGCGCCGGGCGCGACGCCTACGCCGAGGCGCTCGGCGAGGAGGGCATCGGCACGGGCCTGCACTTCCTGCCGGTGCACGACCTGACCTACTTCCGCGCCTCGCACCCGACGCCGTCGCTGCCGGTCGCCGAGCGCGCGGGCGCGCAGGTGCTGTCGCTGCCGCTCTCGCCCGCGCACTCGCTCGCCGACATCGACGATGTCGTCGCGGCCGTGCGCCGCCTGCACGCGCACTACGCGCGATGACCCCCGCGCGAGCCCGGGCGGCATGAGGAGGCTCCCCGTCCCCCGCTCGCGCCTCGCGAAGATCGCGCTCCAGGTGGGGCTCTCGGTCGTCCTGATCGCGGCGATCCTGTGGCAGGCCGACCTGCACCGCATCGGCAACGCGCTGCGCGACACGAGCCCCGGCTGGTTCGCGGCCGCGATCGGCATCAACATCGTCGCCACGGCGATCATGTCGCTGCGCTGGTACCTGCTGCTGCTCGCGCGCGGGCGCCGCGACCCTGGCTTCTACTGGCTCTTCGAGACGTACTCGATCGCGCTGCTGCTGGGCCAGATCCTGCCGACGGCGGTCGGCGGCGACGCCGTGCGCGCGATCGACCTCGCGCGCCGCACGGGCGCCAGGGCCGAGGCGGTGTCGTCCGTGCTCGTCGACCGCGTCGTCGGGCTCGCGGCGCTCGGCGCGCTGGCGGCCGGCGGCGCGCTCGCGGGCGGCACCGGCATCGGGCGCGGCACGGCGGTCGCGCTCGGGCTCGGCGTCGTGGTCGCGACGGCGCTCGCGGCCGTCGCGCTCTTCTCGCTGCGGCTGCGGCCGCTCCTGCGCCGGCTCGTGCCGCTCGCGCGGCGACTGCGCGTCGAGGCGCCGCTGCGTGCGCTCTACCACGCGCTGCACGCCTACCGTGGGCACCCGGGCGCGCTCGCGCTCGTGTTCCTGCTCGGCGTCGTCGCGCAGGGCATGCGCGCCGTCTCGATCTGGTTCCTCGCCCAGGGCATGGATCTCGGGCTCGGCTTCGCGACGCTGCTCGTGCTCTGCCCCGTGCTCTTCCTCGTCACGATCGTGCCCGTCTCGCTGAACGGCATCGGGCTGCGCGAGGCGACGTTCGTCGTCGTCCTGCGCGGCGCCGACGTGGGGCGCGAGGACGCGTTCGCGCTCGGCCTCGCGTTCTTCGCCGTCGGCGTCCTGACGGGAGCACTCGGCGGCCTCGCACTGCTCCGCCGCAGTGTGGCCGCCCACCGCGCGGCAGGACTGGCGAGTCGCGTCCAGTAACGTGAACCCGCATGCGCCGTCTCGTGCTCGTAGCGGCGACGCTCTGTGCGGTCGCCGTGGCGGCGCTCTGGAGCGCGGCGGCGCGATCGCCGTCGCCGCCGCCCGGAAGCTCGCTCACAATCGCCGCCGCGCCCGGTCGCGCAGCGGCCGTGAGCCGTGAGCTCGCGCGCCTCGGCGCGCCCGTGACCGTGCGCGTCGGCTCGCTGCTGCAGGTACATGCGGCGCCCGGCCTCGCGCGCCGGCTGCGCCGTGTGCCGGGCGTGAGCGGCGTCGGGCCGGCGGACGTCGCACAGCCGGACCAGGTGCTCTCGCAGGGCCTCGAGCGCGTGGGGGCCGACGCGCTGCAGTCGCACGGGCTGAACGGCGCGGGCATCCGCATCGCGATCGTCGATCTCGGCTTCGGCGACAGCTGGCGCTCGCTGCTCGGCAAGGAGCTGCCCCCGGAGACGCAGATCGACGCGATCCAGTCGTTCGACCACACGAGCGGCAAGCCCGACATCACCGGCCTCACGAACGACGACCAGCCGACCGGGCACGGCGTCAACGTCGCGCAGGTCGTCTGGGACTTCGCGCCCGGAGCCCGCTACACCTTCGTCAACTACCACACGCAGCTCGAGCTCTCGCAGGCCGTCGACTGGCTCGTCAACGGCCCGGGCGGCAAGCCGCGCGTCGACATCGTCGTGCACTCGAACTCGTTCCTCGACGGCCCCTTCGACGGCACGGGCGTGGCCGCCCAGGCGGTCAACCGCGCGCACGACGCGGGCATCTTCTGGGCCAACTCGGCCGGCAACTACGCGCACCGCCACTGGGAGGGCGTCGCGGGCGATGCGGACCGCGACGGCTACGCCGACATCGGTCCGGGCGGCCAGGGCTTCCTCTCGTTCCCGCTCACGGCCGGCGTCGGCATGGGCGCGACGCTCTACTGGAGCCAGTGCACGAAGGCCGGCGTGGCGATCCCCGCCGCGAGTGCGCACTACCAGCTGGCCGTCACGGACACCTCGCCGGCCGCGCCGGTGATCTACTCGCAGGGCCAGAGCGACGCGTCGCAGCCCTCGGGCTCGGTCGGCTACACGCCGGCCGCGACGGGCACGTACGGGCTGCGCATCCAGCAGGGCACGCCGGGCGCGGTCTGCAACCTCGAGATCTTCGGCGGCGGCCTCGAGCTCGGCGACGAGGCGACGGTCGAGTCGAGCATCCCGACGCCCGGCGACGCACGCGGCTCGTTCACGGTCGGCGCCCGCGACTGGGAGGGCGACGCCGCTGCGCCGTACTCGTCGGTCGGCCCGACCGAGGACGGCCGCCTCAAGCCGGACGTCGTGGCGCCGGCCTCGACGGCGGTCTGGCCGGGGATCGCGATGGTCGGCACGTCGGCGTCGGCGCCGCACGCGGCCGGCGCCGCGGCGCTCCTGATGCAGCGCGACCGCGCCGCGGGCCAGCCGAGCGACCCCGACACGATCGCGCGCGAGCTGATCGCCGGCGCGCTCGACATCGCGCCGCCGGGGCCCGACGAGGTGACGGGCGCGGGCCGCATCCGCCTCGACCTCGATCCGCCCACGTGGGTGTCGACGTCGCCCGCCGCCGGGCAGCCGGTCGGCGATTCGGCGCACTTCGACATCGACGTCGACGACGACGGGACGATCGACGCCTCGGGCGTCTCGATCGACGGCGTCGCGCTCGCCGAGGTGCCCGGGATGCTGCACGAGCGGCTCGACACGCACGCGCTCGCGCCCGGCCCGCACACGGCCGTCTTCTGGGCGCGCGACATGGCCGGCAACCGCTCCGAGCAGACGGTCGCGTTCGTGCGCGACGCGACGCCGCCGGCGGTCGCGCTGAGCTCGAGCGGCGACGCGCTGGACGTCACGGTGAGCGATGCCGAGTCGCGCACGGGCAGCCTTTCGGTGAAGATCGACGACGTGACCGGCGATCTGCACGTGACGCGCACGCTGCCGCTGGCCTTCGCGGCCGGCAGCGCGCACGCGCGCATCGC
>DASXXY010000337.1:0-3389 GCA_036502805.1 Gaiellales bacterium
CTCCGGCGTCCCGTACGCGCGGCAGTAGCCCGGACCGGCACGACCTCGCGCCGCGGCGCGACGGCCGTGGAGTGCGCCGGCATTGCGTGGTCGTCGCCGCCGACGATCACGGCAGCAGCACGGGTTGATATATCGTACGCCGATATATACAGTAGCGACCATGAACGAGCCGACGTACTTCACCCTCGCGTCGCTGCTGGACGGCCCGCTGCACGGCTACGGCATCGTCAAGCGGGCCTCCGAGCTCTCCGGCGGCCGCGTGCGGATCGCCGCCGGAACGCTCTACGGCGTGCTCGACCGGCTGCGCGAGCAGGGCCTCGTGAGCGAGGAGGGCCAGGAGATCGTGGACGGCAGAGCCCGCCGCTCGTACCGGCTGAGCGCAGCGGGCGAGGCCGCCCTGACGGCGGAGGCCGCCCGCATGCAGGCCGCCGCGCGCGTCGTGCGCTCGCGCCGGCCGGTCGCGAAGGCGAGCCCGGCATGACCCCTGCTGAGTGCGCGTACCGGCTCGCGCTGCACGCCTATCCGGCGGCCTACCGGCGCGAGCGCGGGCTCGAGATCCTGACGACGATCCTCGACGGCGGCGCCGGCCGCTGGCCGCGGCGGCGCGAGCTCCTGGCCGTCGTGCTCGCGGGCATCGCGCGGCGCGGCCAGGTGGCCGGAGGCGGCTCGCGCGCCGGGTCGATGCGCGCGGGCGTGCGCCTCGCGGCGTTCGCGTGGCTCCTCCCGTACGCCGTCGCGGGCGTGATGTGGGCGCTCTACCCGTACATCGGCGCGCGCTGGCTCGGCGGAGGGGCGTCGTTCTGGCACGCCGGCTACGCCGCGCTGATCGCGCTGGGCCCGCTCTTGGCGCTGGCGCGATCGTGGTGGTGGGGGCCGCTCGCCGTCAGCGCCGGGAGCACGGCGATCTCGGCGCTCGGCTTCCCGGGGGCCGCGACCTGGCCCTGGGATGCCGGGCAGCACGCCGCCCGGGCGTCCGTGCTGCTCGCACTCTGGCTCGCGCCGGGAGTCGCGTGCGTCCTCGCGCGCCCGCGGAGCGGCGAGCCGCGCGACCGGCGGTCGCTCCTGTGGCTGCCCGCGGCGGCCGCCGCGGGCGCGCTGTTCGCGCAGCAGGGGCTCTTCGTCACGTCGTGGCTCGGGCGCCCGCTCGTGCTCGCGATGCTCGCGGGACTCGTGCTCGCCCGCCGCGATCCGCGCCTGGCGGTGGCCACGGCGGGCGTCGCGTTGCTCGCCGCGGCCGACCGCATCGCCGAGCCGATGGCCTACGGCCCGCTCTGGCTCGGCGCGGGCGCGCTGCTGACCCCGTTCCTGCTCGCGCTCGCGCTCGCATCGCTCTGGAGGCTGCGCCGAGCCGTCGCCTAGACTGCGCGACCGGTGGCCACTCCGCTCGTCATCGACTGCGACCCCGGCGTCGACGACGCGATCGCGATCCTGCTCGCGCTCGCGAGCCCCGAGGTCGAGCTGCTCGCGCTCACGACCGTCGCCGGCAACCTGCCGCTCGAGACGACGACGCGCAATGCGCTGCGCGTGCTGGCGCTCGCCGGGCGCGAGGACGTGCCGGTCGCCGCGGGGGCCTCACGGCCGCTCGTCGTGCGCCGCGACCGCGACGCGGCGGTCGTGCACGGCAGCGATGGGCTCGGCGGCGCGACGGTGCCGGAGTCGAGCGCCGCGGTCGTGCCGATGCACGCGGTCGACCTGCTGGCCGAGATCGTCGAGCGCAGCGAGGAGCCCGTCCTGCTGGCGCCCGTCGGGCCGCTCACGAACATCGCCCTGTTCGCGGCGCTGCGTCCCGAGCTCCTGCCGAAGGTCGGGCGCGTGGCCGTGATGGGCGGCGGCGACGGGCTCGGCAACGTCACGCCGGCGGACGAGTTCAACATCTGGTTCGACCCCGAGGCGGCCGCGCGCACGTTCGACTCGGGCCTCGACGTCACCATGGTCGGCCTCAACGCGACGCGCGCCGCGATGCTCTTCGACCCCGACGTCGACCGCATCCGCGAGGCCGGGAAGATCGGCGCCGTCGCGGCCGCCATGCTCGACCACTACCTGGAGTGGCAGGAGAAGCTCTACGGCCTGCGCGGCGTGTCGGTGCACGACGCGCTCGCGGTCGCGACGCTGCTCCGCCCCGCGCTCGTGACGACCGTCGACGCGCTCGTCACGGTGGACACGACGACCGGCCCGGCGCGCGGCATGACGCTCGTCGACAGGCACCGCTGGGACGGGCAGGAGCCGAACGCGAAGGTCGCGCTCGACACCGACCGCCCAGCGTTCGTCGAGCTGCTCTGCGAGCGGCTCGCGACGCTCGACGGGGCCTAGCGTCTCAGGCGGCTTCGGCGATGCCCGGCCGCACGCCGTAGAGGCGGGCGATCAGGTCGGGCGCCGACGCGACGAGCGTGACGAGGGCGTGCGCGACGCGCGGGTCGAACTGCGCGCCGGCGCCGCGGTGGATCTCGGCCATCGCGTCGGGCAGCGGCATGGCCGCCTTGTAGACGCGCTCGGAGAGCATCGCGTCGAAGGCGTCGCAGGTGGCGACGACGCGGCCGCTCAGCGGGATGCTCGCGGCGGCGATGCCGTACGGGTAGCCGGCGCCGTCCCAGCGCTCGTGGTGGCTGCGGGCGATCTCCTCGGCCAGGCGCATCACGCGCGTGCGCCCGTCGCTGAGGATCTCGGCGCCGAGCAGCGTGTGCGACTTCATCTCCTCGAACTCCTCCGCCGTGAGCGGCCCCGGCTTGAGCAGGATCGCGTCGCGGACGGCGATCTTGCCGATGTCGTGGAGGCGCGCGGCGACGCCGATGTCGTCGACGAAGCCCTCGTCGAGGCCGAGCAGCCGGGCGATGCCGCCGGCGAGCGTGCCGACGCGCAGCGTGTGCTCGCCGGTCTCGTGGTGGCGGTGCTCGGCGGCGACGGCGAGGCGCTCGATCAGCTCGTGCTGGGAGTCCTCGAGCTCGGCGGTGCGCTCGCGCACGCGCTGCTCGAGCACGTCCGCGTGCTCGCGCAGCAGCTGCTGCTCGCGACGGGCGAGCTCGGCCTCCTGGCGCACGGTCGCGACGTTGTGCTCGACCTCGAGCGCGCTCGAGGCCATGCGCGAGCGCTCGTCCGCAGAGCGCTGCACGATCTCGTGGAAGCGCATCAGGTAGGCATAGGCGCTCGCGTGGTCGCCGGTCGCGGCGGCCAGGCTCGCGAGCGCCGAGAGCGGGTGGCGCGCGGGGTTGCGGTCGGCGGTGAGCTCGCCGGCCTCCTCGAGCGCGACGCGCGCGGCGTCGGTGTCGCCGGCCGCGGCCTCGCACTCGCCGAGCGCGGTCAGCGCGTCGGCGAGCATGTCGAGCGCGTGGGCTCGCCGCGCGACCTCGACGGCGCGCTGGAGCGCGTCGCGCGCCTCGTCGTCGCGGTGCAGC
>DASXXY010000338.1:0-14376 GCA_036502805.1 Gaiellales bacterium
TGAACCACAGACGCCGCTCCCGCCGTGGAGCGGAGCCGGGCTCCGCGCGCGCCTCCGCGTGCCGCGCTTCGCGGCGATCTGGGTCGCGACCGCCGTGCTGTTCGCCGTCAGCCCCGTGATCGCGAGCGGCAGCGTCAGCCGCAGCGCGCTGCTCTCGATGCTCCCGTTCGCGGGGATCCTCGCGATCGCCGCGATCGGCCAGACGCTGATCATCCAGCAGCGCGGGCTCGACCTGTCGGTGCCGGGGATGATCACGCTCACGACGATCATCGTCACGAAGATCCCGAACGGGCACGAGGATCGCCTGCCGAAGGCGTTCGCGCTCGTGCTGCTGGCCTGCGTCGGCTCCGGGCTGATCAGCGGCATCGCCGTGACGTGGCTCAACATCACGCCGCTCGTCGCGACGCTCGGCGTCAACGCGCTGCTGCAGGGCGTCGTCTTCCAGATGACGAGCGGCGCCTCGACCGCGGCCGCCACGCCCGACCTCGCGCGCTTCGCGCTCGAGAAGACGGCCGGGATCCCCAACACCGTGCTGATCGCCGCAGTTGCGATCCTGCTCGTGGCCGGGACGATCCGCGCCACCGTGATCGGCCGCCGCTTCGTCGCCGTCGGCGCCAGCCCGGCCGCCGCCCACGCGGCGGGCGTGCGCGTCGGCGTCTACAAGGTCGCGACCTACGTGCTCGCGAGCATCACCTACGGCGTCGCGGGCGTGCTCGTGGCCGGCTTCCTCGGCACGCCGGGCATCGGCGCGGGCAACGACTACCTGCTGCCCACGATCGCCGCGGTCGTGCTCGGCGGCACGTCGCTCGCCGGCGGCCTCGGCAGCGTCGTCGCGACCGGCGCCGGGGCGCTCTTCCTGACCCAGCTCGAGCAGGTCGTGCGCCTGCGCGGCGCGCCGCCATCGGTGCAGTTCGTGATCCAGGGCTCGATCATCGCCCTCGGCATGGCCGTCGGCGCCGTCCACTGGCGCCGCCTCGTCGGGCTCGCCCGCCGTCGCACGACGGGGCGCGCGCCGGCCGTCCTGACTGCGGGCAGCCCGCGTTCGTCTCATCCGTTACCAGCGCCCGGGGCCGATGACCCCGTTCCGGGCGAGCCGTCTCCCACGTCGCATCCGCGCGACGACTCGGGCGAATCACCCAGCGGGGTCTAGGAGGTCTGCTCAATGTCCGGGAAGTCCAATCGCGGAGCGAAGCTGCTCCCCACGAGGCGGAGGCGTGCGCTCGCATTCTCGGCGCTCGCGCTGCTCGTGGTCGCGGTCGCGGCGACGTCGTCGTGGGCCCGTGGAGCCGTGACGTGGCCGACGGAGGCGCAGGAGACCGCGACCTCCGGCACCTTCAACAACCTGCCGTTCTGCGGAACGAAGCAGATCACGCTCGGCATCCATGACGGCTACGGCATCAACGCCTGGTCGCAGGAGTCGTACGCGGCCGTCCGCTCCGAGGCCGCGAAGTGCTCGAACGTCAAGCAGATCGTCGTGCTCGGTGGCGGCGACCTGCAGAAGTCCATCTCGGACGTCAACTCGATGGTCGCCCAGGGCGCCAAGGCGATCGTGATGATCCCCGACTTCGGCCAGGCGCAGCTCGCGTCGATCCAGGCCGCCACGGCGGCCGGCGTCAAGGTCGTCCCGTGGGGCGCCGATCCGGGCGGAACGCCGGGCAAGGACTACGTCAGCTACGTCGACTGGAGCTCGCCGATCGCGGGCACCATGTGGGCCAACTGGATGGTCAAGCTGCTCGACGGCAAGGGCAAGGTCGTGTTCCTCGGCGGCCCGGCCGGCAACCCGGTCACCACCGGACAGCTGAAGTCGATCGTCAAGGTCTTCGCGAAGCACCCGGGCATGAAGCTCCTGACCGGCACGAAGAGCTGGCCCGTCACGAACTGGGATCCGGCCACCGCGCAGAAGCAGATGGCCGCCCTGCTCGCCAAGTACCCGAAGATCGACGGGCTGATCTCCGACTACAGCACGGACGCGCTCGCGGCCACGCGCGCCTTCCAGGCCGCCAACCGCAAGCTCGTGCCCATCGCGTCGCTCGACGCCAACGGCCTCTCGTGCCTGTACCAGAAGGTGCACAAGAGCAACCCGGCGTTCCAGATCGCGACGATCTCGTCGCGCAACTGGCTCGGCCGCGTGGCCGCCCGCAAGGCGATCGCGGCCGCCGAGGGGCTGCCGAACAAGGAGCCCAGCAGCTACGCGCTGCCGTTCTACGAGGACTCCACGAGCGGCCAGGAGCCGGTCTGCGTGAAGAGCGCGGCGCCGGACTTCTACGCCTCGAACAAGATCACGCAGGCCAACGTCACCAAGTACGGGAAGCCTTCCTGATCCGATGACGACCGCCCGTGTCGTTCTCCGCCTGACCGACGTCGTCAAGACGTTCCCTGGCGTCATGGCGCTCAAGGGCGTCGGCCTCGAGGTCACCGAGGGCGAAGTCCACGCCCTCGTGGGGGAGAACGGCGCGGGCAAGTCGACGCTCATGGCCGTGGCCGCCGGTTCGCTCGTGCCCGATCGGGGCACGGTCGAGATCGGCGGCCACGTCCTCGAGCAGCCCTCGCCGGCGGCCGCCCAGGCGATGGGCATCGCCGTCGTCTACCAGCACCTCTCGATCCTCGAGGACCTGACGGTCGCCGAGACGATGGTCTTCGCGATGCCGCGCGGCCGGCGTCCGTCCCTGCTGCGCGCGGGCCCCTGGGCGCGCCGCAAGCTGGCCGTCGTCGGCGCGGGATCGATCGACCCCTCGACGCGCGTCAGCGACCTGAGCGTCGCCGACCGCCAGCTCGTCGAGATCGCCAAGGCCCTGGCGCTCGAGCCCAAGGTGCTCGTCCTCGACGAGCCGACCGAATCGCTGACGCCCGTCGAGAGCGCGCTGCTCTTCGACCAGGTGCGCGCCATCACGGCGGCCGGCACGGCCGTCGTCTACATCTCCCACCGCCTGCCGGAGGTGCGCCGGATCGCCGACCGCATCACGGTGCTGCGCGACGGCGAGACGCGCGGCACGGTGCCCGCCGCGAGCGTCTCCGAGGATGAGATCCTGCGGCTGATCATCGGCCGCGCGGTCGATCAGGCCTTTCCGCCGAAGGCCGCGCCCGGCAGCGAGGCCGAGCCGCTCGTGAGCATCCGCGGCCTCTCGGGCCCGCGCTTCCACGGCGTCGACCTCGACGTCAGGCCCGGCGAGATCGTCGGGCTCGCCGGCGTCGAGGGCAACGGCCAGCGCGAGTTCCTGCGCGCGCTCGCGGGGCTCCTGCGCGCGAGCGGCAGCGTGACGCTCGCCGGCAGGAGCGTCGGCCTCGGCGACCCCGGCCGCATGCAGCGCGCCGGCATCGTCCACCTCCCGGGCGACCGCCATGCCGAGGGCGTGCTGCTGCCGCTGAGCGTGCGCGAGAACACGTCGCTGCTCGCGCTCGCCAGCGTCGCGCGCTCGGGGATCGTGCAGCGCCGGCGCGAGGCCGAGCTGGTCGCGGGGCAGATCCGCCAGCTCGACGTGCGCACGCCGGGCATGGAGACGCCCATCTCGGCGCTCTCGGGTGGCAACCAGCAGAAGGTGCTGTTCGCGCGCTCGCTGCTCGCCTCGCCGACGCTGCTGCTGGCGGACGAGCCGACGCGCGGGGTCGATGCGAACGCTCGCCTCGAGCTGTACCAGGTGATGCGCCGCGTGGCCCAGTCCGGCCAGGCCGTGATCGTCGTCTCGTCGGACGTCGTCGAGCTGCAGGGGCTGTGCGACCGCGTGATCGTGTTCTCGCGCGGCCAGGCCGTGCGCACGCTCGAGGGCGACGCGATCACCGAGGAGAACATCACCGGGGCCGCGATCACGTCCGACACCCAGCGCGCCGCCGCGGCCGGCACCCGCCGCAGCCGCCTGCAGCAGTGGCGGCGCTTCGGCTCGGGCGACTACCTCCCGACCGCCGTGCTCGCCGTGCTGATCGGCGCGCTCACGCTCTACACCGCGGAGTCGAACGACTTCTTCCTCTCGAAGATCAACTTCGTCGGCATGCTGCTGCTCGCGAGCGCGCTCGGCTTCATCGCGATCGGCCAGCTGATCGTGCTGCTGACGGGCGGCATCGACCTCTCGGTGGGGCCGCTCACGGGGCTCGTCGTGGTCGTCATGTCGTTCTTCGCGGGCGCAGGCCAGAGCGACGGCAGGTTCGTGCTCGGCATCCTCGCGGTGATCGGCACCGCGCTCGCCGTCGGCCTCACGAACGCGCTGCTCGTGCGCGTCGTGCGGCTCGCGCCCGTGATCGCCACGCTCGCGACCTACATCGTCCTGCAGGGCATCTCGCTGCTCCTCCGCGAGACGCCCGGCGGCTTCTACCGGACCGGCGTCACGGGCACGATCAAGACGACGATCGGGTGGGTGCCCGTCGCCTTCCTGCTCGTCGCCGCGACGGCGCTCGCGTGCGAGGCGCTGCTGCGCTACACGCGCTTCGGCCTCGCCCTGCGCGCCGTCGGATCGGATCCGGTGCGGGCGCACCGCCTGGGCGCCCACGTCACGATCACGCAGGTCTCGGCCTACGTGCTGTGCTCGCTGTTCACGGCGGCCGGCGGGATCATGCTCGCCTCCCAGATCGCGATCGGCGATCCGAGCGTCGGCCTCAACTACACGCTCACGAGCATCACGGCGGTCGTGCTCGGCGGCGCCAGCATCTTCGGCGGCCGCGGCTCCTTCATCGGCGCGCTCTTCGGCGCCGTGCTGATCCAGGAGATCGTCACCTCGACGACGTTCCTGCAGATCGGCACCGAGTGGCAGTACTACCTGCCCGGGATCCTGATCCTCGCGGGCGCGGGCGTCTACTCGCGCACGCGCCAGCTGGGCCCGTCCGCGCTCGCCGCGCCGGATGCGGCACCCACCCCTGCGGCGAACTGAACGAGGAGCACTGCATGAGCGACAAGAAGGTCATCGCGGTCGTGGGCGCAACCGGAGCGCAGGGCGGCGGCCTCGTCCGCGCGATCATGGCCGACCCCGACGGCGGCTTCACGGCGCGCGCGCTGACGCGCGACCCGAGCTCCGAGGCCGCGCAGGCGCTCGCCGCCCTGGGGGCCGAGGTCGTGCAGGTCGACATCGACGACGCCGCGAGCGTGCGCAGCGCCTTCGAGGGCGCCTATGGCGCGTTCTGCGTGACGTTCTTCTGGGCGCACTTCTCGCCCGCGACCGAGCAGGCCCAGGTCGAGAACATGATCGCCGCCGCCACGGCCGGCGGGCTGCGGCACGTGATCTGGTCGACGCTCGAGGACACGCGCGAGCTCGTGCCGCTCGAGGACGACCGCATGCCGACGCTGCAGGACGCGTGGAAGGTCCCGCACTTCGACTCGAAGGGCTCGATCAACCACCTCTTCACGGACGCCGGGCTGCCGACGACGTTCCTCCAGACGGCGTTCTACTGGGAGAACTTCATCTACTTCGGGATGGGCCCGCAGCGCGGCGAGGACGGCGCGCTCAGCGTCACGTTCCCGCTCGGCGGCGCCAAGATGCCGAGCATGGGTGCCGAGGACATCGGCAAGGCCGCCTACGGGGTGTTCAAGGGCGGCGAGCAGTTCATCGGCACGACCGTCAGCATCTCGAGCGACCACCTCGGCGGCGCCGACTTCGCGGCCGGCTTCGCACAAGCGCTGGGCGAGGACGTGTCCTACAACGAGGTCTCGCCCGACGCCTACCGCGGCTTCGGCTTCCCGGGCGCCGACGACCTCGGCAACATGTTCCAGTACAAGCGGGACTTCGAGAGCGAGTACCGCAGCCCGCGCGACGTCGACGCCACCCGGGCGCTGAACCCCGAGCTGCAGACGTTCGAGCAGTGGCTCGCCGACAACATCGAGCGCGTGCCCGTGCCGCCCAAGACCTGACGCGGCCGCTGCTCCGGGGACGCACGGGGTCTGACCCGGCAGGTGCCGGGTCGGACCCCGGTCCTCCGAGGTGGGCCGTGGGCCCCGGCGCGTAGCGTTCGCGGGCATGGGAACGCTTGACGGACGCATCGCGATCGTGACCGGCGGCGGTTCGGGGCTCGGCCTCGCGATCGCACGCGAGCTGGCCGCGGCGGGCTGCGGGATCGCGATCGCCGAGCGCGACGCCGCCGCCGGCGAGGCCGCGGCCGAGGGGCTGCGCGCGCTCGGCGCGACGGCGCGCAGCTACGCCGTCGACGTGAGCGTCGCCGCAGAGGTCGACGCGGCGTTCGCAGCCGTGCCCAAGGAGCTCGGCCGGCTCGACATCGTCGTCAACAACGCCGGCGTCAGCCACGTCGGGCCGACGATCACGGAGACGACCGACGAGGCCTGGGCGGAGTCGCTCGCCGTCATGCAGACGGGCGTCTTCTACTGCCTGCGCGCGGCCGCCCGCCAGCTCCTCCCGCAGGGCTCGGGCAGCGTCGTCAACATCTCGTCGATCCGCGGGTTCTCGCCCAACCCGGGCCGCATCGCCTACTGCGCGACGAAGGCAGCCGTGCTGATGATGACGCGCGTCGCGGCCGGCGAGTGGGCGGGGAGCGGCGTGCGCGTCAACGCGATCGCGCCCGGCATCCAGCGCACGCCGATGTGGGACGCCGACGTGGCGCGCGGTGCGATCGACGAGCCCTTCTACCTGCGCACCGTGCCGATGGGCCGGATCGGCGACCCGCGCGAGGTCGGCAAGCTGGCCGTCTACCTCTGCTCCGACGATGCGGCCTACGTCACGGGCGGCTGCTTCACGATCGACGGTGGGCTGACGTCGATTCCGGCGGGCTGAGCACGGGACCGGGGTCGTCCCCGGAGGATCGGACTAGGATGAACACGTGGCCGTTGTCGAGGCACCACGACGCACGCGCGACCCCGGACGCCGGGCCGCGCTGGTCGAGCGCGAGCGGGTACGCGTCGCTCCGCGCGGCGGGGCCGAGCTCGCGCCGCCGCGGATCCTGCAGCCCGTCCCGGCCGCACGTCCGCTCGACGTCGTCGTCACGCCGCCGGCGCCCGCGCGCACGCGGCGTCAGCGCCGTCCCTGGTCGGACGAGCGCAAGCGCCGCTTCCGCTACCGCTTCCTGCCGACGGCGACCGCGCTGATCCTGGCGCCGGCGCCGATCGCGCGCGTGCTGATCGGCGGCGGCAGCTCGGCACCCACGCTCGCGCTCCCGCCCGTCGCCGTCGGCCCGGCGCCGCTGCCGAAGCTCGTGCCGCTGAAGCCCGTCGAGGCGGCTCGCGGCGGCAGCTCGCTCGTCATGCCGGAGGTCGTCTGGCACGACTCGATCTCGCTCGGCCTGCCGTACCACGGCCGCCTGATCGACGGCGTGCAGCTGCCGGTCTCGAGCCCCTACTGGGCGACCTGGGACCCCGCGCTCGACCGCGTGCCGGACCGTGGCTACCGCCGCTACGGGAGCGCCAAGATGATCCACCTGCTGATGACGGTGACGCGCGAGTTCCACGATGCGCACCCCAACGCCGCGCGCCTCGTGATCGGCGACATCAGCCGCTACGGCGGCGGCCCGCTGGACGAGCACGCCTCGCATCAGAACGGCCTCGACGTCGACGTCTACTACCCGCGCACGGACAAGCGCGAGGTCGCGCCGACGACGGTCGGACAGGTCGACGTGCCGCTCGCGCAGGATCTGCTCGACATGTTCCTGGCCTTCAAGCCCGAGTTCGTGTTCGTCGGGCCGCACCTCCCGCTGCACGGCCCGGCGGGCGTCGTCGAGCCGCTCGTCGGCCACGACAACCACATGCACGTGCGCATCTACCCGCCGAGCTGAGCGCCGCGCCGGCGCTAGCCTGAGCACGATGACGCCGCTCGCCGTCCACAGCTTCCTCGGCGAGGCCGCTCGCCCGCATTACGAGGCCGTCGCGGCCGAGCTGGCACGCGTGACGGGCGTCGCGCTCGAGCCGCTCCGCGAGACGCGCCTCGCGGAGCTGCCGAACGTCGTCTCGGGCGCACCGGCGCTGCTCTTCGTGTGCGGGCTGCCCTATGCGCGCAGCCGCGACGCGGGCGGGTCCATCGAGGCGCTGGCGGCGCCCGTGCCCGACGACGAGGACGCCGCCGTGTACCGCGCCGACCTGCTCACCGCGCCCGGCTCGGAGCTGACTGCGCCCGAGCAGCTGCGCGGCCGGCGGGTCGGCTTCAACGGCGACGACTCGCTCTCGGGCTGGGTCATGCCGCGCCACGCGTTACGCGGCCTCGGCATCGATCCCGACGACTACGACTGGGTCGTCACGGGGAGCCACCGCAACTCGCTGCGGGCGCTCGCGCGCGGCGAGATCGAGGCGGCGCCGATCGACTCGACCCTGCGGACGCTCGAGCTGCGGGCCGACCCGTCGCTCGGCGCGCTCGCGCGGATCGCCCGCCTCGGGCGCATGCCGAGCCCGCCGGTCGCGCTCGTCGGTGGCGACGAAGGGCTCGCGCGCACGCTGCGCGCGGCGCTCGCCGCGCTGCACGAGGCGGAGGCGGGCCGCGCCGCGCTGGCGCTCGGGGCGGTGCAGCGCTTCGACGCGATCGCCGACGCGGACTACGCGCCGGTGCGCGCCGCCGACGCCACGCGCTGAGCCTGCGGCCGTGACGTGGCCTCGGCCTCGGGCCGCCAGTCGTCGCGCCGCAGGCGGGCGACCATGCGCACGCCCTCGAGCGCGATCGCGAGCCGCATCTTCGACTGCCCGGCCGTGCGCTCGCGGAACGTGAACGGCAGCTCGACGATGCGCAGGCCTGCGCGGTGCGCGCGCTGCGTCGTCTCGACCTGGAAGACGTAGCCGTGTGAGCGCGTCGAGGCGACGTCGATCGCCTGCAGCGCCGAGGCGCGCCAGAGCTTGAGGCCGCCCGAGAGATCGCCGTAGGGCAGGCCGAGCGCGCGCGCCGAGCCTGCGCAGCCGATGCGGCTCGCGAGCCGGCGATGCAGCGGCCAGCCCTCGCTGCCGCCGCCCGGCGCGTAGCGCGAGCCGAGCACGAGATCGGCTCCGCGCTCGCTCGCCGCGAGCATGTCGGGCAGCAGCGCGGGCGGATGCGAGAGGTCGGCGTCGAGCTGGGCGATCGCGTCGTAGCCGCGCTCGAGCGCCCAGGCGAAGCCGGCGCGGTAGGCGTTGCCGAGGCCGTCCTTACCCGGGCGGTGCAGCACGTGCAGCCAGGGCCTGGTCGCGGCCATGCGCTCGGCGAGCGCGCCGGTGCCGTCGGGCGAGGAGTCGTCGACGACGAGCAGGTCGATGCCGGGCGCGTCGCGCTCGAACGTCTCGACGAGGAGGTGCAGCGTCGCGGCCTCGTTGTAGGTGGGCACGATGGCGACTGTGGGGGAGGAGTTGCTCACGACCCCAGGGTGCGCCTCGTCCACGGCTCTGCGACGAGCGGTCGACGAGCGGTCGCGGACGACCGTTGAGCGGAGCTCCGGCGGCCCTCCCCCGATCGGCGACTCGACCTGGGAACGATGTGCAAGACTGCGTCTCGAGGGGCCGGGATGCGCATGCGCAGGCATGTCGTCGCGTGCCTGCTCGCCCCGAGAAGCCATGCTGCAAGAACTCGACAACCGCCGTGAGGAGACCGCCACCGTGCGGCTGCTCTGGGACGATCGCACCCAGATCGTGTGGTTGCACGTGCACGAGGACGGCGGCGCCGAGCACGTCGTGGGCGTGCCCGCGAGCGAGGCGCGCGACGCCTTCCTCTGCCCGTCGCTGTACGTCGGCTTCGAGAACGCTCTCGCCGCCGTCGGCAGCGAAGCGCTCGACCGCGCCTAGCCGTCCCCGTCTCCGTCTCCCTCCTGCGGGCATGATGCTGCCGTGAGCGCCGCGGTCGATCTCGTCATCCCGAACCTCGACGGCGAGGCGCTGCTCGCAACGTGCCTGGAAGGCGTGGCCGCGCAGACGCTCGCGCCGGCCCGCGTGCTCGTCGTCGACAGCGGCTCGACCGACGGCTCGCGCGCGGTGACGGAGGCGCACGGCGCGGAGTGGCATGCGCTGGCCGGCAACCACGGCTTCGCGGCCGCCGTCAACCATGGCATCGCGAGCTCGGACAGCGCCTACGTCGCGCTGCTCAACAACGACGCGGTGCCCGAGCCGCGCTGGCTCGAGGAGCTGGTGGCCGCGCTCGAGCGCGACGCATCGCTGTCGTTCGCCGCCTCGCGCATGCTGTTCACGGGCGAGCGGGGCGTGAACGCGGCCGGCGACGCGTTCGACGTGCGCGGCCGCGGCGGCTACAACCGCGGCATCCGCGAGCCCGACGGCCCGCGCTTCGACGAGCCCCGCATCGTCTTCGGCGCGTGCGCCGGCGCCGCGCTCTACCGGCGCTCGCTGTTCCACGACATCGGGCTCTTCGACGAGCAGCTCTTCCTCTCGTGGGAGGACGTCGACCTCGACCTGCGCGCCGCCCTCGCCGGCCACCACTGCCTCTACGTGCCCGGCGCCGTCGTGCACCACGCCCAGGGCGCGTCGTCGGGCGCCTGGCGGGGGGCGCTCGAGCGTCGCAACAAGGCGATCCTCGCGCTCAAGGGCCTGCCGCTGCCGCTGCTCGCGCTCTACCTGGCGCTGCTCCCGGCGCGCGAGGCCTACGAGACGCGCGCCGCGCGCGAGGGCGTGCGCGGCTACCTCGCCCGCCTCGCGCCGTACGCCCGCGAGGCGCCGCGCGCGCTGCGGCGCCGCGGCGAGGTGCGGCGCCGGACGGGCCTGCGCGAGCTGTGGCCGCTGCTGACGCGCGACTCGCTGCCCTACGAGCCGCCGCGCGGCTCTCGCTGAGCGCGACCGCGCCGTCGTTCAGACTGCCGGGGATGGGCGTCTTCCGGAAGCACCGGCCGGCCGCGCAGCCCGAGGTGCCGGCCGAGGCGAACCCGGTGCCGGCGCGCGGCGAGTTCCCGACCGTGCTGATGCGGGTCGGGACGAGCGACCCGGACGTCTTCATGCAGATCTTCGGCGCGCTCGAGTACGGGCCGATCCCCACCACCGTCGCACCCGGTCTGATCGTCGACTGCGGGGCGAACGTCGGCTACGCGTCGGTGTCGTTCCTCGAGCGCTGGCCGGAGGCCGAGGTCGTCGCGATCGAGCCCGATCCGGCCAACGCCGCGCTCGCGCGCCGGAACCTCGCCCCCTACGGCGCGCGCGCGATGCTCGTCGAGGCCGGCGTGTGGTCGCGCACGACGCCGCTGCGCATCCGCCGAGGCGCGTTCGGCGACGGGCGCCAGTGGTCGTTCCAGGTCGAGGCGTGCCCGCCGGGCGAGACGCCCGACGTCGACGGCGTCGGCCTCGCCGAGGTGATCGGCACGCGCACCGTCGAGCTGCTCAAGGTCGACATCGAGCGCGGCGAGCTGGAGCTCTTCGCGGGACCGTGCCCGTGGCTCGACCAGGTGCGCAACATCGTCATCGAGCTGCACGACGGCGACTGCACGGATGTCTTCCACCGCGCGCTCGCGCGCTACGAGTACGACGAGTTCAGTGCCGGCGAGCTGACGTTCTGCTGCAACCTGCGCCGCCGCGGCTAGAGCAGCGCTGCGGCGCGCTGCGGGTTGCTCGAGAGCGTCACGAGCCGCCCGGCGCGCTGACGGCGCACGAGCAGGCCGCCGTGGCGCAGCGCCCGCTCGGCGCGCAGCGCGGCGACGTCGCCCGCCTCGACGATCGCGAGCGCGCCCCCGGCCGCCGCCTCGATCGCGGGCCGGAGCCGGGAGAGTCCGGGCGAGGTCAGCGCGAGCGCGCCGACGCCGGCGTCCATCAGCGACGGCACGCGGAGCGCGACCGTGGCCTCGTCGAGCACCCACTCCTCGACGTGGATCGCCGAGGCGCCGCGCTGGCGCCGCAGCGCCTGGCCGAAGAGCCGGCCGCGCATCGAGCCGGCCTCGACGACGGCCGCGACGGCGCCCCCGTCGCACGCTGCCCCGGCCTGCGCGATCGGCGCCTCGAGGCCGATCAGTGCGACACGGCTCGCGGCCTGCAGGGCGAGCGCGTCGAGGCTCGCCTGGGGCGAGGCGAGCACGATCAGCTTCGCGCCGTCGGCGCGCAGCTGCGCGAGCAGCTCGCTGACGCGGCGCACGACGACGTCGGGCCGCTTGCGCGCGTACGGCGCGTAGGCGTCGTCGCACAGCAGCACGACGTCCTCCCTGGGCAGGAGCCGCTGCAGGGCGCGTGCGACCGAGGCCCCGCCGGCATCCTCGGCGAGGATGCCGATTGGCCGGTCGGGCGTCAGGGCGCCTACGCCCGCGGCCGCTTCTTCTCGGGGTCGTAGATCGGGAACTGCTCCACGAGCGCGGGCACCGTGCGGCCGTCCGCGAGCGCGACCTCGACCTGCGTGCCGAGCTCGGTCAGCTCGGTCTCGATGCAGGCCATGCCGATCAGGCGGTCGACGCTCGGCGAGTGGCCGGCGCTCGGCGAGAGCAGGCGGCCGACCTCGCGCCCGTGGCGGTAGACGGGGCTGTTGTAGTCGGGCGCGACCTCGCCGGCAATCACGAGCGTCACCATCTGGTGCGTGATGCCGGCCTCGTGCTCGGCGACGAGCGCGTCCTTGCCGACGAAGTCCGGCTTGTCGAGCTTGATCATGCGCCCCACGCCGGCGTGGAACGGCGACGTGTACCCCGGGAAGTAGTCGAAGCCGATGAAGATCAGCCCGGACTCGATGCGCAGCGACTCGACCGCCGCGAGGCCGTACGGGCGGATGCCCATCGACTGGCCCGCGTCGAGCAGCGCCGTCCACAGGCGCTCGGCGTTTTCGGGCCGGGTGTAGATCTCGTAGCCGTGCTCGCCCGAGTAGCCCGTGCGCGAGACGAGGCAGTTGGGCACGCCGCCGATCGTGACGTCCTCGAGGAAGCGGAAGTAGCGCAGCGAGGCGACGTCGGCATCCGTGAGCGAGCCCAGGAGCTCGCCGGAGCGCGGACCCTGCAGCTGCAGGTGCGGCATGTCGTCGGTGCGCTCGACGATCTCGACGTCCAGCCCCTTGGCGGCGCAGACGCGCCGGAAGTGGTCGCCGTCGGTCGTCAGCGCCGTGACGACGAGGATGCCCTCGTCGTTGTCGCCCGTGTTGTAGACCGTGCCGTCGCCGAGCATCTTGCCGCGCTCGTCGCAGAACGCGCCGTAGCGCACCTGGCCGACCGCGAGGGCCGCCATGTCGCTCGTGAAGCAGTAGTCGGCGGCGGCGAGCGCGTCGGGGCCGCGGAAGAGCCACTTCTGCAGCGGCGACTCGTCCCAGAGGCCGATCGTCTCGCGCACGGCGTGGTGCTCGCCGCCCGCGTCGCCGAAGTCGGAGATCCAGTCCCAGCCCTCCCACTCCGCGAACGTGCCGCCCATGCGGCGCTGGATCGCGTCGAACGGCGTGTGGCGCAGCGTCGCGGTCGGCAGCTCGTAGGAGCCGGTGTCCTCCTCGGGCGGCGCCGCGGCCGAGATCGGGGCCGGCGCGTCGAGCGGCGCCGACGTGACGTCGAGCGGCGACATCGGCAGCTCGAGCGGCATGATGATCGTCGGCGCCGAGCGGCGCGAGACCTCCTGGTGGCCGGGCGGCAGCACCTCGGTGACGCCGAGCAGCGCGCGGGCGCCGGCGACGCTCGGCAGCACCTTGTAGGTCTCGAGGCTGCGCAGCGGCTCGCGGTCGATCGCGCGCCGCAGCCGGCGCAGGCGGGCCTGCTCGCCGGCGCCGATGCCGGGCGTCGAGAAGATCGCCTGCTCGACGTAGCTCTCGACGATCTTGTTGCCGACGAGGCCGACCTCGCCGCCGCGCGCGCGGCCGGTTCGCGGGCTGTAGGTGAGCACGCAACGAACCTGTGCCAGCAGCGCGTTCCAGGTCGAGAGCACGACCTCGCCGCGGCAGCGCAGCCCGATCTCGGGCACGACGAGGAGCGTGATGCGGCGGTCGTTGATGGTCTCCAGCACGGCCTCGGCCGTGGGCTGCATGACGCCGACGAACTTGTGCATGGGCCAGACGTCGAGCTGGTTGAAGTCGCCGGGCTCGCAGCCCACGCCGATCAGGTACGTGTCGGCGTAGCGGAAGAAGCCGCCCTGGCCCTTCGTGTCCCGGAGGACGTCGTAGAAGAGCGTGTTGGTGGCGCAGATGAGGTTGGAGCAGCCGCACGGGTCCATCGGCTGGTTGAGCACGACGCCGAGGCGATCACCGGGCTGGTAGCCACCCGGCCAGAGGTCGCTGAGCGGCCCCGCCTTGCCGTCGCGCTCGACCTCGAAGTCGTCGGATCGGAGCGCATAGGAGGAGTGCATGAGGGTCAGTATCCCACCTTCCGGGATGCGAGGCGGGGGCAGCGTAGACTGGCCCGCTATGGCTGATGGCGGCTATCTGGGCGCGGGCGGGAGGCTCGCCGGCGGCCCCGCGGGCGAGCTCGTCGAGGCCGCCTACGCGCACGAGCTGCGCGCCGCGCCGCGCCTCGCCTACGACCTGTCGCTGTCCGACATCGCGCACGCCGTCGCGCTCGCCGAGGGCGGGGCGCTGCCGCGGGAGACGGCGCAGGCGCTGATCGGCGGCCTGCTCGAGCTGC
>DASXXY010000339.1:0-28577 GCA_036502805.1 Gaiellales bacterium
AGACGCTGCCCGAAGCGCTCATCCAAGCCCTTTCCGGCGCCATGGTGCTGACCGCGGGCGACTGCCGCGAGCCGCGCAGCGCGCTCGAGGCGATCCACGAGGGGATGCTCGCCGGACGGGCGGCGTGATGTCGCCTCGCTTGTTGATTACTGTTGACAATGAACGAGATGGCGTGCTAGAAAGCGCCGATGGGGTTGCCCTGGCCACCCGGTAGGAGCGCATCCGCGCTCCGGGGGGTCAGGACGGCCGATGACTCGGAAGGAGGGTCAGTGCCGCACAACGAGATGCCCGAAGCGGGGTGCTCCGGCCTCGACGACGAGGTGACGATCGCGCGCCGCGAGCTGTTCGGCCGCGCAGCGCGGCTGGCAGGTGGCGGGGTCGCCCTGGGCGCGATGCCGGGCCTGCTGAGCCTCCTGGCGCCGGAGCTCGCCATGGGTGCGAGCGCGGCGAAGGCCACGAAGATCGCAGTGATCGAGCAGGCCTTCGGCACGTTCTTCACGGCGAACTTCCAGAAGCCGCTGAGCGCCTACCTGAAGAAGAGCCAGCCCGGCTGGAGCGGGACGTTCGGCAACGAGAACAACACCGTCACGACCGGCATCAACCTGCTCAACCAGTACGCCGCAGCCGACTACGGCATCCTCATGCTGTCGACGGGCGACGAGATGTCGGCCTGGCAGCACGCCGTGCAGGGCGTCACCAAGCAGGGCAGCATCTTCATCAACCACTCGACGCAGGCCGTCACGGGCGCGACGCAGAACGTGCTGTTCTCGCACAAGCAGGCCGGCATCGACCTCGGCAACGCCGCGGTCGCGTGGGCGAAGAAGAACAACATCACGAACCCGGTGGTCGGCATGCTCGGCAACCTCTCCGACGCCCAGGGCTCGAAGCGCACCACGTGGGCCTGGAAGACGGTCAAGGCCAAGCTGCCGTCGGCGAAGCTCGCCGGCCAGGCCCAGGGCATCGACACCCCGACGGGCGCCAAGGCCTCGGCCAACCTGCTCTCGGCGCATCCCGACATCAACATGCTGCTGACGTTCAACACGCTCGGCGGGCTCGCCGCGCTGACGTCGGCGACGCATGCGGGCAAGACCGATCGCGACAAGTTCTTCCTCGGCACGGCCGACAGCGAGGACGCGACGCTCAAGCTGATCGCGGGCCAGAAGTCCATCTACCAGGCCAACTGGGGCGCGTTCTTCCCGGCCAGCATGGTGCTGATGGCGAAGGACGGCATCGCCAAGTTCAAGGGCAAGGCGATCAAGCCCACGCGGCTGATCTACGGCCTCACGATCACGACGCCGGAGCAGGCCAACAGCTTCGGCACCATCACGTTCGACCCGCTCAACCCGAAGTACGCCTACGTCTTCACGAAGTACTTCAAGTACCTCGACGTGGCGTCCGTCACCGGCAAGGTCCCGCCCGGCCAGTGACGCCTCGACCGCGGCCGGCCTCCGCACCCCAGGGCGGAGGCCGGTCGTGGCCGGCGCGCGGTCCGGATGCCGGATCGCCGCCGCCGCGTTAACGTCCCGATCCCGATGGCTGCAGAGCTCCCCGATCACGCGACGGACCGGGGCGCCGGCAACGGCGCCCCGGTCGTCCTGCGCTGCGAGGGCATCGTCAAGTGGTTCGGCGGCGTGCAGTCGCTCGACGGCGTCTCGCTCAGCGTGCACGCCGGCGAGGTCGTCGCGCTGTGCGGCGACAACGGCGCCGGCAAGAGCACGCTCGTCAAGACCCTGAGCGGCATCCACCGGCCCGACGCCGGTCAGATCTGGCTCGGCGACGAGCCGCTCTCGGGCCTCTCGCCGCCGCTCGCCCGCGAGCTCGGCATCGAGACCGTGCACCAGGACCTCGCGCTCTGCGACAACCTCGACGCCGTGGCCAACGTCGTGCTCGGGCAGGAGCCCGTGCGCTTCCGCATCGGGCCCATCGCGTTCCGCAACGAGCGCGCCGCCGTGCGCATCGCGAAGCAGCGGCTCGACGAGGTGGGCATCGCGATCAAGGACTTCGACGCCTCCGTGCGCCGGCTCTCCGGCGGTCAGCGCCAGGCGATCGCGATCGCGCGGGCGATGATGCACGCGAAGCGCGTGATGATGCTCGACGAGCCGACCGCCGCGCTCGGCATGCAGCAGACCGAGACGACGCTCGAGGTCATCCGCTCGGTCGCCCGCCAGGGCCTCGGCGTGATCGTGATCTCGCACAGCATCGACGACATCTTCGCGGTCGCCGACCGCATCGTCGTGCTCCGCCTCGGCCGCGTCATCCTCGACACGCCGATCTCGGAGACGACCCAGGACGAGGTCGTCGCGCACATCACCGGCTCGCGGATGCGGCGGCGATGAACGTCCGCGCCGCTGCGCCCGAGGACGGCGTCCGCACGCTCCGCGAGCTCGCGACCGCGCTCCGCAACCAGCTCCAGAGCATGACCGTGCTCGGCGTCATGGCGGCCGTCTTCATCGTCACGGGCCTCCACAGCCACCTCTTCTGGGGCACGGACAACATCCGCGTGCTGGCCATGAACGCGTCGTTCGTGATGCTCGCCGGCGTGGGCACGGCGATCCTCGTGATCAGCGGCAACATCGACCTCTCGATCGGCTCCATGCTCGGCCTCTGCGCCGTCATGGCGGCGATCTTCGCGAACCACATGCCCGTGCCGCTCGCGTTCCTGCTCGCGATCGTGTTCGGCGGGCTGCTCGGGCTGATCAACGGCCTGATCGTGTGGAACGTCAGCACGTCCCCGATCATCATCACGCTCGGCGGGCTGACGCTGCTGCGCGGGGTGATCTACGTCGCGACGTCGGGGCAGGCGATCACGGGCATGCCCGCGAGCTTCGTCGACTTCGGCAACTCGGAGCCGCTCGGCGTGCCGACGCCCGTCTGGATCGCCGTCGGCTTCGTGCTGCTCGGCTTCGTCTTCCTGGCGACGACGACGACCGGGCGCCACCTCTACGCGATCGGCGGCAACAAGGAGGCGACGCGCGCCGCGGGCATCCGCATCCGCCGCGTCGTGATCGGGGCCTTCCTCGTCAACGGCCTCATCATCGGCCTCGTCGGCGTGCTCCAGGCGAGCTTCTACGGCGCGCCCGACCCGACGTTCGGCAACGGCTTCGAGCTGCAGGTGATCACGGCCGTGATCGTCGGCGGCGTCTCGTTCGCCGGCGGCGAGGGCGGCGTCATGCGCGCGGCGCTCGGCGCGCTGCTGCTCGAGACGGTGAGCGGCTCGGTCGTGTCCTTCGGGATCGACCCGAACTACGCCAACATCATCACGGGCTCGATCCTGATCGCGGCCGTCTCGGCCGACCAGATCATCCACCGCCAGCGCGAGCGCTACCGCAGGGCCATGGCCGTGCGCGAGCGCGCGCGCATCGTCGAGGAGCAGCGCGGCCGCCAGGCGCCCGGCGACGCCGGCCCGGCGTGACGCAGCCGCTCTCGAACCGCGCGCGCGCCGCCCGGCTGATGGCCGAGAGCGGGATCGAGGCCGTCGTCGCCTGCTCGCCCGCGAGCGTCCGCTACCTGACCGGCTACTGGTGCTGGCTCGCGCCGCTCTTCAAGCACTACATGGTGGCGCCGGGCGGCAGCGACGACCTCGTCGTGCGCAACGTCGCGCTCCTGCCCCACCAGGGCCCCGAGTGCCTGATCGTCGAGCCGTACTGGGCGCTCGACGCGCGCGAGAGCTGGGTCGAGGACGTGCGCCTCGCGGGCGGCGCCTCGTTTGCCCCTGCGACGGCCGCCGGCGAGCTGCCGGACGACCTCGCGGGCGTCGCCGCCGCGCTCGCGGCCGCCGGGCCGGGCGACCTGATCACGACGCTCGCGGCCGCGCTCTCCGACCGTGGCCTGACGCGCGCGCGCATCGGCATCGAGCGCGGCGCGTTCCGGCACGAGGAGCTCGTCGAGCTCGCGCGCCTGCTGCCGAACGTCGAGCTGCTGGACTGCACGAGCCTCCTGCGGATCGTGCGCGCCGTCAAGACGGCGCCCGAGATCGCGCTGCTCGCAGAGGCCGCGGAGATCGCCGAGCGGGCCGCGCTCGCGGCGTTCGCCGAGGCGGGGGAGGGCGTCACGGTGTCCGCGCTGGCGCGCGCGTTCCGCGCCCGCAGCGCCGCCGACGGCGCCGACTTCGACCACTTCGCCGTCAGCATCCGCGGGCTCGGCTTCCTGTGCGAGAGCGAGCGCCGCCTCGCGGCGGGCAGCGCGCTCTACGTCGACTTCGGCTGCATCTACCGCGGCTGGTTCTCGGACTCCGGCACGACGCTCTGCGTGGGCGAGCCGTCCGCGGGCGCGCTCGCCGACTTCGCGGCCGTGCGCGACGCGGTGTCCGCCGGCGCCGCCGCCATGGCCCCCGGCGTGCGCGGCTCGGCGGTGCAGGCGGCGATGCAGGCGGCGCTCGCCGAGCGCGGCGTGGGCTCCGGCGACTCCTACCCGCACGGCCACGGCGTCGGGCTCGAGGTGCGCGACTACCCGGTGCTGACGCCGGACTCCGGCGCCGTGATCGGCGACGACTGCGTCGAGCTCTCGGCCGACCTCGCGCTCGAGCCCGGCATGGTCGTCAACCTGGAGGCGCCGGTGCTGCGGCTCGGCGAGCGCTCCGTGCACTGCGAGCGGACGTTCGTCGTCACGGAGGACGGCTGCCGGGGCCTGATCGCCCAGGATCGCAACGCGCCGGTCGTGCTCGGTGGCCGCGCGTGAGCGCGACCGCCGTCGCGCCGCTCGCCCCGGGGCGCCTGGCCGCGCTCGTCGAGCGCGTGCTCGCGGCGGCCGGCGCCGACGACGAGGCGGCCGCGCTCGTCGCGGGCTCGCTCGTCGCGAGCGACGTGCGCGGCGTGCACTCGCACGGCGTGATCCGCGTGCCCGACTACGTCGCCGGCATCCGGCGGGGGACGATCGCGCCCGCTGCGCGGCCGCGGGCGCTCTCGGCCGGCGGCCCGATGGTCGCGCTCGACGGCTGCTCGGCGTTCGGCCAGGTCGCTGCCGCGGAGCTCGTGGCCGCCGTCGCAACCGGCGCCCGCGCGCACGGCATCTGCCTCGGCACGCTCGCCGGCGTCGCTCACGTCGGCCGGCTCGGCGAGTGGGTCGAGCGGCTCGCGCAGGGCGGCCTGATCGCGCTCCTGTGGTGCAACTGCGGCGACCCGGGAGGCAACGTCGCGCCCTACGGCGGGGCGGCGGCAGGGATCGGCACGAACCCGCTCGCCTACGCGGTCCCCGTCAGCGGGCGCGGGCCGATCGTGGCCGACTTCTCGACCTCCGCGGTGTCCGAGGGCACGGTGCGGGTCCACCGCAACGCCGGGCGCGCGCTGCCCGAGGGCTGGATCATCGACGCCGCCGGCGCCCCCTCGACCGATCCGCGCGCGCTCTACGCGGGCGGCGCGCTGCTGCCGATGGGCGGGCACAAGGGCTTCGCGCTCGCGCTGCTCGTCGAGCTGCTCGGCGGCGGCCTCGCCGGCGCCGGCTGCGCATCGCTCGGCGAGGCGGCCGGCAACGGCCTCGCGCTGATCGCCATCGACCCGGCGCAGAGCGCCTGCGGCCAGGGCTTCGCCGAGCGCGCCGCGGCCGTCGCCGCGGCGATCGCGGCCGTCCCCGCCGCGGCGCCCGGCGAGCACGTCGTGCTCCCGGGCGACCCCGAGCTCGCAGCCGCCGAGCGCGTCGCGCGCGACGGGCTCGAGCTGCCGGCCGGCACGTGGGCCGAGCTCGCCGCGACGGCGCGCTCGCTCGGCATCGATCTCGATCACTGACAACAGGAGGAAGCGTGTCGTACCAGATCCAGGGGAACGCAGCGCCGGCCACGGGGGCGAGCCTGCGCGAGCTCGTGCAGGAGCGCCGGGTGGCCCATGGCGGCTGGTGCATGATCGGCAACGCGTTCGCGACCGAGATCGTGAGCGCGAGCGGCTGCGAGTGGGTCTGCCTCGACCTCCAGCACGGCCTGATCGGCGACGAGGCCATGCGCCTGATGGTGCAGGCCGCCGCGATCCGCTCCGTCCCGGTCGCCGTGCGCGTGCCCTGGAACGAGCCCGCGGGGATCATGCGCGCGCTCGACGCGGGCGCCGGCGGCGTGATCGTGCCGATGGTCAACACCGCCGAGGACGCGCGCGACGCCGTCGCGGCGACGCGCTATCCGCCCCAGGGCTACCGCAGCTGGGGCCCGCTGCGCTCGCTGCTCGCCGACGCGGCGTTCGACCCGGCGCGCGGCAACGAGCAGAGCGTCTGCATCGTCATGGTCGAGACGGTCGAGGCGTTCGGCAACCTCGAGGCCATCCTCTCGGTGCCCGGGGTCGACAGCGTGCTCGTCGGCCCGAACGACCTCGCGATCTCGCACGCCGGCGAGAACACCGGCGCAGGGCGCTCCGAGCAGGACGTCGCGATGATCCGCGAGATCGCGGCGGCCTGCGAGCGGCACGGCAAGGCCGCCGGCATCTCGTGCGGCGACGGCGCCGAGGCCCGCCGCTACGAGGGCATGGGCTACACGCTGCTCGGCCTGCCCGCCGACGCGGCGCTGATCGGCGCCGGCATGGCAGCGACGCTCGCCGACGCGCGCCAGGGGGCCACGCACGAGTGAGGCTCGGGCTGATCACGACCGGCATCCTCCAGCACGGCTTCGAGGCGGGGCTCGACGTCGCGCAGCGGCTCGGCCTCGAGACGATCGAGATCGGCTGCGGCGGCTTCCACCCCAAGACCTACGCCGATCCCGCGCGGCTGCTCTCGGACGCCGGCGCGCTCGCGCGCTGGCGCGACGCGATCGAGTCGCGCGGGCTCGCGATCAGCGCGCTCGCCATCCACGGCGCGCCGCTCGCGCCCGACCGCGCGGAGGCGGCGCACTACGCGCGCGAGCTCGACGACGCGTGCCGGCTCGCGGAGCGCCTCGGCGTCGACCGTCTGACGCTGCTCGCGGGACTCCCCGAGGGCGCCGAGGGCGACGCCACGCCGTGCTGGGTCGTGACGCCGTTCCCGCCCTACAACGTCGCGGCCCACGCCTGGCAGTGGGAGCACCGCCTGCTGCCGTACTGGCGCGAGAAGGCCGCCGTCGCCGAGCGCCACGGCTGCCGGCTGTGCTTCGAGATGAGCCCGAGCGACATGGTCTTCAATCCGGCCGCGCTGCTGCGCCTGCGCGACGAGATCGGTCCCGTGATCGGCTGCAACTTCGATCCGTCGCACCTCTTCTGGCAGGGCATCGATCCGATCGAGGCGATCCACGTCCTCGGCGACGCGATCTACCACGTGCACGCCAAGGACACGCGGGCGTCCGAGCGCGAGGTGCGGCTGAACGGCGTGCTCGACCCCAAGCCGCACTCCGAGCGCGCGACGCGCTCGTGGCTCTTCCGCACGGTCGGCTACGGCCACGACGCGTCGTTCTGGTGCGACTTCGTGTCGGCGCTGCGCCTCGTGGGCTACGACGACGCCGTCTCGATCGAGCACGAGGACGATCTCATCGAGCCCGACGAGGGTCTCGCGAAGGCGACGGCGTTCCTGCGCGCCGTGCTGCTCGAGCGGCCGATCGGCGCCGCCTGGTGGGAGGCCGTGGGCGCGCCGCCGGACGCTGCGACCGGCGACCTCCAGTCTACAATCGACAAAGAGACGACCTGAGCAAGATGTCCGAGCGATGAGCGCGAACTCCGACCCCGCATCCGCCCCGACCGCAGCCGACGAGGCCGGCGGCCGCGCGTTCGGCATCGACGTCTCGTCGGTGCTCACGCCGACGTCGCCCGTGCACCTCTCGGACACCGTCACCGAGCGCCTGCGCCGCACGATCGTCGAGGGGCGCTTCTCGCCCGGCGACCGGCTGCGCGAGGAGCAGCTGGCCGAGGCGCTCGACGTCAGCCGCGGGCCGATCCGCGACGCGCTGCGCGAGCTCGAGCGCGAAGGGCTCGTCGTGCGCCGGCGCAACCGCGGCGCGATCGTCGCGAGCCTCTCGCGCGAGGACGTCGAGGAGGTCTACAGCCTGCGCGCCGCGATCGAGCCGCTCGTCTGCGAGTGGGCCGCCCGGCGCGCGAGCGAGCGCGACTGGGCCGAGATGCAGGCGGTCATCGAGCGCTACTCCGATCTCGCCGCGACCGCCAATCCGCACGAGGCCGCCGACGCCGACCTGCGCTTCCACGACGTCATCTACCGCGCCGCGGGGCACCGCCGGGTGCAGCGGCTGTGGCAGGACCTGCGCCCCCAGGTCTACATCTTCCTGCTCGCCCGCAAGTACGTCGGCACGCACGAGTTCCGCGACGTCATGATCAGCAAGCACAGCGCGATCCTCGCGGCGATCGAGGCGCGCGATCCCGAGCGCGCCCGCCAGACCGCGGTCGATCACGTCGAGGCGTCGTACACGCGCGTGATCGCCGACTACGACGACGTGCCGCTCCCGGTCTGACCCGTGGCGGCGGAGGGCGGGGCCAGGCGCATCGTCGTCACGACAGAGGGCGCGCGCGACAGCGCCGCCGCGCTCGCGGCGCTCGCCGCCGCGGGCGCTGGGATCGAGTCGCGCCACGACCTCGGCGACGGACACGACCCCGCCGCGCTGAGCGCGGGCCTGAACGGCGCGTGGGCCGTCGTCGCGGGCAGCGAGCGCTACACCGCCGAGGTCTTCGCCGCCGCGCCGTCGCTGGCGGCGATCGTGCGCTTCGGCGCGGGCTACGACGCGATCGACCTGGCGGCGGCGACGGCCGCCGGCGTCGCGGTCGCCATCACGCCGGGCGCGAACGCCGAGGCCGTTGCCGACATGGCGCTCGCGCTCATGCTGGCCTGCCTGCGCCGCATCCCCGAGCTCGACGCCGCCGCGCGCGCGGGCGCCTGGCGGCCGCCGCACGTGGCGCGCGACCTCGCCGGGGCGACGGTCGCGATCGTGGGGCTCGGCGCGATCGGCCGCGCCGTCGCACGGCGCCTGCGCGGCTTCGGCTGCACGCTGCTCGCGGTCGAGCCCGCGCCCGGCTCCGCCGGCGCGGAGCTCGGGGTCGAGCTCTGCGACCTCCCGAGCGCGCTGCGGCGGGCCGACGTCGTGACGCTGCACGCGCCGGTCGCCGATCCCTCCCGTCCACTGCTGGGAGCGGGGGAGCTCGCGCTCATGCAGCCGCACGCGATCGTCGTCAACACCGCGCGGGGCCCGCTGATCGACGAGCCGGCGCTCGTCGCCGCGCTGCGCGCCGGGCGCCTCGGCGGCGCCGGGCTCGACGTCTTCGCGCACGAGCCGCTCGCCGCCGGGCATCCGCTCACGACGCTTCCGAACGTCGTCCTGACCGGGCACGCCTCGGCGTTCACCCGCCTCGCGATCGAGCGCACGGGCGCCGCCGTCGTGACGGCGCTGCGCGCGTTGCTGGCCGGCGACCTGCCGGCCGGCACGCTCAATCCCGACGCCTGGACGCGCTGAGCCGGCTCACGCGTCGTACATCTCGAACCAGTTGCCGGCCGGGGGCGGGTCGGTGGGCAGCGCGCGGCGCAGCACCTCGACCGACTTCCGCAGCCCGTCCTCGACCGTCATGTACGGCTCCTGGAACTCGATCGCGAGCACGCCGTCGTAGCCGCCACGGCGCAGCGCGATCGCGTACTCGCGCCAGAAGAGGTCGTCGTGGCCGTAGCCGAGCGCGCGCATCGACCACGAGCGGGCGTCCCAGTCGTCGTAGGCACAGCTCGGAAGGACGCCCTCGGTGCGCAGCGGACCTGCGTTGTACGACACGTCCTTGGCGTGCGCGAAGCCGATCGCACCGCCGAGCCCCGCGATGAAGTCGGCGATCTCGATGCCCTGCCACCAGAGGTGCGACGGGTCGACGTGGCAGAGGATGCGCTCGCCCGCGTGCTCGCGCAGGCGGGCGAACGTCGCGAGGTTGTAGAGCACGTCGCCGCCCATCGGCTCGAGCGCGACGACGACGCCGTGCTCCTCGGCCATGCGTCCCACCTCGCGCCAGTAGGGCAGGACACATTCGTCCCACTGCCAGGCGTAGGCCGCGTCCCAGCGGCCGGGGAAGAGCGAGTGCACGATCCAGTTGGGCGAGCGGTCGCCCGGCGCTCCCGCCGGACAGCCCGCATTGCTCGTCACGGTGCCGATGCCGAGCTCGGCGGCGGCGCGGAACGTCGCCGCGAGGTCCTCGCGGGCGGCGCGCCGTCCGGCGGGGTCGGGATCGAGGACGTTGCCGTAGCAGCCGAGCGCGACGACCTCGATGCCGCAGCGCTCGGCCGCGCCCGTGAAGGCGCCGCGCGCGGCCGCGCTCGCCGCCAGCGCGAGCGGGTCGTAGTGGCGACGCGGGGCGTGGCCGCCGCCCATCGCCTCGGCCTTCTCGATGCCGAGCGACTCGGTCAGCGCGAGCGCCGGCTCCCAGTCGCGGTCGAGCAGGCTCGCCATGCACATCCCGAGCTCCATCGTTCGCTCCTCCTCGTGGCCCGTCGTCAACCCGCCGGCGCGTATGCGACCGCGCGCCAGCCGCCGCTTCCGGCCGCACCGAGCGCGGCGTCGATGACGGCCTGGGCGCGCGCGCCGTCTGCGAAGCCCGGGCTCGCCGGGCGCCCGCCGCGGATCGCCTCGACGAGCTCGCGCGCGATCGCGGCGTAGGCCGCATCCTGCAGCGCGCCGGCGGGCGGCGGCGGCTCGAGAGGCTCGTCGCGCGGAGCGTCGTCGCCGCGCCGCATGACGCTCAGCCGCCCGCTCGAGCCGGCCTCCGAGGAGTCGATCGAGGCCGTGACCGAGCCCCCGCGGCAGTGCACGGCGAGCGTGATCGCGCTGCGCGCGGCGTAGGCGACGGAGCTCGCGAGGAACGACACGGGGGCGCCGTTCGCGAGCTCGCCGACGAACGCGGCGGTGTCCTCGGCGTCGGGGCGCGCGAGCGTCCCGTCGGCACGGCGCCGCTCGGGCACGGCGATCGACGTGACCGCGGCCAGGCGGACGACGTCGCCGGCGAGCCAGTGCAGCGCGTCGATCGCGTGCGAGCCGATGTTGGCGAGCGCTCCGGAGCCGGCGCGCGCACGCTCGAACTGCCAGCGCATCGGACCCTGCGGATCGCCCCAGCCGCAGTTCAGGAAGCGCACGTCGGCGAACACGGGCGCGCCGAGCGCGCCGCCGGCGAGCAGCGCGCGGGCCCGTGCGACGGCCGGCACGAAGCGCAGCCAGAACGGGATCGCGTGGCGCACGCCGCGCGCCTCGGCGGCCGCCAGCAGCGCGTTCGCCTCGTGGGCGTCGAGGCCGAGCGGCTTGTCGCAGAGCACGTGCGCGCCTGCGGCGATGGCCGCGAGGGCGTGCGGGCGGTGGAGGTCGTTGGGCGTCGCGACGACGACGATGTCGGGCGCGACCTCGGCGAGCATCGCGTCGACGCTCGTGTAGACGGCGCCGATGCCGAGCTCGGCGGCGGCCGGGGTCGCGCGCAGGGGCGTCGCCGCGCGCAGCGCGGCGACCTCGACGCCCGGGATCGCCTGGAAGCTGCGGGCGTAGCGGACGCCGATGCCCGCGCCGGCGATGGCGACGCGCAGCGTCGCCGGCGACGCTGCGCTCATCGCGCCGGGGCGCCCGCGCTGCGGCTCAGGGCCGCCGGATTGACGAGACCGTCCGGCTCGCGCCCGTCGAGCACCGCGAGCACGGCGCCGACCGCCATCTCGAGCATCGCCTGCTGGGCGTGCTCGCCGATGCCGCCGATGTGCGGGCTGAGGACGACGCGGGGGAGGGCGAGCAACGGCGACGAGCGCGGCGGCTCGTGCTCGAAGACGTCGAGGCCGGCGGCTGCCAGGCGCCCCTCCTCGAGCGCGCGCACGAGCGCGCCCTCGTCGACCAGGCGGCCGCGCGAGGTGTTGACGAGGATCGCCTCGGGCCGCATCAGCGCGAGCTCCCGCTCGCCGATCAGGCCGTGCGTGACGGGCAGCAGCGGCAGGTGCAGCGAGACGACGTCCGAGCCGCGCAGGAGGTCGTCGAGGGGCATGCGCTCGATGCCGTCGACGTCCTCGGCGACCGGGTCGTGGCCGAGGATGCGCACGCCGAAGCCCCCGAGGCGGCGGGCGACCGCGCGGCCGATGCCGCCGAGGCCGACGAGTCCGACGGTCGCGCCGAAGAGCGCGCTGCCGAGGTGCTTGCCGCCGCGCTCCCACTCGCCGCGGCGCACGCTCGCGTCGTTCTCGACGACGCGGCGGATGCACGCGAGCATGAGCGCGAGCGTGTGATCGGCGACGGTCTCGCCGTTGAGCCCGGGCGTGATCGTGACCGCGACGCCGGCCTCGGTCGCGGCGACGATGTCGATCGTGTCGTAGCCCACGCCGACGCGCGCGAGCGCCTGCAGGCGCGGGCAGGCGGCGAAGACCGCCCGGTCGAACGGGTCGGTGCTGACGATGCCGGCGACGGCGTCGCGCATGAACGCGATGACCTCGACGGGCGTGCGCTCGGCGAGGCGCGGCTCGTGGCGGACCGCGAAGCCCGCCGCGCGCAGCGCGCCGCCGGTGCGCTCGTCGTCGGCGGCGAACCCCGGGTAGGTGACGACGACGTGCGGCGTCTCGGCGCCGCTCATCCCAGTCCCAGCCCGGTCAGGTACTCGTGCGTGCGCTTCGCGATCGGCAGCGGGCGGTCGAACGCGGTCGGGTACATGTCCTGCTCGACGATCGCGAAGCCCGCGAAGCCGTGCTCGACGAGCGCGTCGCGCAGCGCCGGGAAGTCGATCGCGCCCGCGGAGGGCTCCACGAAGACGCCGTCCTTGACGGCCTGCGCGAACGGCGTGCCGTCGCGCTCGACGCGCGCGCGGTGCTCGAGGTCGACGCTCTTGAGGTGCAGGTAGGGGATGCGCTCGGCGTGCTTGCGGTAGAACGCGATCGGCTCGCCGCCGCAGTAGGCGTGGTGGCCGACGTCGAAGCACAGCGAGAGGCCGTCGACGCCGGCCAGCAGCCGCTCGATCTGGGGCTCGAACTCGACGTGGGTCTGGGCGTGGGGGTGGAAGACCGTGTGCAGGCCGTGCCGCTCGGCGACCTCCTGCACGCGCTTCGTCGTGTCCACGAGCCGCTGCCACTGCTCGTCCGAGAGGTCGGCGGGATAGCGCGGGACGCCCGTCACGAGGTTCGTGTAGACGTCGTCGATCACGACGAGGTACTCGCTGCCGAGCTCCTCGAGGAGTGCGCAGACCTGCTCGGTCGGCGCCGCGGCGGCAGCCCATGCGCCCGGCTGCTCGAGGTCGAACATCGTGAAGCCGCCCGTCAGGCCGAGCCCGCGCGCGCTCAGCTCGCGCTGCAGCACCGCGGGAGCGGTCGGCAGGTAGCCGTGGGGCCCGAGCTCGGTCCAGGCGTAGCCGGCCTCGGCGATCTCGTCGAGGAAGCGCTCCCAGGGGATCTGCAGCGGGTCGTCCGGGAACCACACGCCCCAGGAGTCCGGCGCCGAGCCGGCGCGCACGTCGAGCCCGCTCACAGGTAGTACCGCTGCTGCGCCCGGCCGCGGTCGTAGGCGTCGCGTGCCGCGACCGTCGCCTCGTCGTCCGACACCTCGGCCGGTGCGACGTCCCACCAGACCTCGGAGCCGAGGCCGCGGCGGTAGCGGTCGGTGACGACGACGATCACGCACGGGCCGCTCGCCTCGCGCGCCTCGGCCAGTGCGCGCTCGAGCTCCTCCGCGCTGCCGGCCTCCCACGTGCGCGCGCCGAAGGCCGCGGCGTTGGCCGCCAGGTCGATCTCCACGAAGCCGCCCTCGAGGCGGTTCGTCTCGTCGTCGCGCGTGCGGAACTCGTTGCCGAACGCGCGCCCGGCCGAGCGCACCTGGAGGTCGCGGATGCACTGGAAGCCGTCGTTCTTCGAGAGCAGGACGGTGATGTGGAGGTTCTCCTGCGCGGCCGTCGCGAGCTCGGTCGGGTTCATGAGGTACGTGCCGTCGCCGATGAACGTGTAGACCTCGCCCTCGGGCTGCGCGAGCCGCACGCCGAGCGACGCGGGGATCTCGTAGCCCATGCACGAGAAGCCGAACTCGAGGTGGGCGTTGCGGCCGCCCGTCGAGTCCCACATCTGCAGCAGGTCGCCGGGCGGGCTGCCCGCGGCCGCGACGACCGTGTCGCCTGCGCGCGCCTGGCGGTTGACGATGCCGAGCATCTGGGCCTGGGTCAGCACGGCGTCGCCGCCGTCGAGCGCGAGCACCTCGCGCTCGAGCTTGCCGAGCCACTCGGAGCGGATCGCCGCGGCCTCGCCGGTGTAGGCGGGCCGGGCGCCGATGCCGGCCTCCCGGCCGGCGCGCGTGGCCGCACTGAGCGCCTCGCGCGCGTCGGCCTGGATCGCGAGCGCGCCCATCTTGTGGCCGTCGTGCCCGTTCACGTTGATCGAGACGAAGCGCACGTCGGGGTGCTGGAAGAGCGAGCGCGAGCCGGTCGCGAAGTCGGTCAGCCGCGTGCCGATGCAGATCACGAGGTCGGCCTGGCGCGCGAGCGCCGCGCCGGCCGGGCCGCCCGTGACGCCCGTGCCGCCGATCTGCAGCGGGTGATCCTCGCGGAACGCGCCCTTGCCGGCGGACGTTTCGCCCACCGGGATGCCGAAGGCCTCGGCGAACTCGAGCAGCTCCTGCCAGGCCTCGGAGTAGTGGACGCCGCCGCCGGCGATCACGAACGGCCGCTCGGCCGTGCGCAGGAGCTCGACCAGGTCGGCGATTCGCGCCGCGACCGGCGGGCGCCGCTCGAGCTCCCAGACGCGCCGCTCGAACAGCCTCGCCGGCCAGTCGAAGGCTTCCGTCTGCACGTCCTGCGGCAGCGAGATCGTGACCGCGCCGGTCTTGGCCGGGTCCGTCAGCACGCGCATCGCCTCGGGCAGCGACTCGATCAGCTGCTCGGGGCGCACGATGCGGTCGAAGAAGCGGCTGACCGGGCGGAAGCAGTCGTTGACGCTGACGTCGAACGAGACGGGGTGCTCGAGCTGCTGCAGCACCGGGCCCTGCCGCCGCGTCGCGTAGTAGTCGGAGGGCAGGAGCAGCACCGGCAGCCGGTTGATCGTCGCGAGCGCCGCGCCGGTCACCATGTTCGTCGAGCCGGGGCCGATCGAGGCCGAGCAGGCGAGCGTCGCGCGGCGGTTCATGGCCTTCGCGTAGCCGACCGCCGTGTGCACCATGCTCTGCTCGTTGAACGGCTGGTAGTAGGGCAGCGCGTCGCCGTGCTCGTAGAGCGCCTGGCTCATGCCGGCGACGTTGCCGTGGCCGAAGATGCCGAACATCGCCGGAATCAGGCGCTGCTCCTCGCCGTCGCGTCGGCTGTACTGCGCCTGCAGATAGCGCACGACCGCCTGGGCGACCGTCAGGCGGGCCGTGCCCGCGCCGTCGATCGCGTCCGTCCGCGGGCGCTCAGCGCTCGAGGTCTCGGAAGACAACCGTCCTCACCTCCGTCATCTCGTGAACCGCGTACCTGGGGCCTTCGGTGCCGATGCCGCTGTCCTTGACGCCGCCATAGGGCATCAGGTCGGCGCGCCACGGCGGTGCGGTGTTGATGCAGACGACGCCCGCCTCGAGCCGGCGGCCGAAGCGCATGGCCGTGTCGAGGTCGCGCGTGAAGACGCCTGCGCTGAGTCCGTAGTTGCTGCGGTTGGCAAGCTCGAGGACGTCCTCCGTGCCGCTCGCGGGCGTGACCGCGACGGCCGGTCCGAAGAGCTCCTCGTTGAAGATGCGCATCGAGGGGTCGACGTCCGCGACGAGCGTCGCGGCATGCAGCGAGCCGTCGCGCTCGCCGCCCGCGACGACGCGCGCGCCGCCCGCCACGGCATCTCCGATCCAGCTCTCGACGCGCTCGGCCTCGCCGCGCGTGATCATCGCCGAGAGCGCCGTGCCGTCGGCGAACGGGTCGCCGCTGCGGATCGCCGCGACCTGCGGGGCGAGCGCGTCGATGAAGTCGGCGTAGATCGAGCGGTCGACGATCACGCGCTGGGTCGAGATGCAGACCTGGCCGGCGTTCGCGTAGCCCGCGACCGAGACCTGGCGCGCAGCGTCCTCGATGTCGGCGTCGGCGAGCACGGCGAGCGGCGCGTTGCCGCCGAGCTCGAGCGAGAGGCGCTTGACGCCCGCGACGCGGGTGATCTCCTCGCCGACCGCGGTCGAGCCGGTGAACGTGATCTTGCGCACGCGCGCGTCGGCGCAGAGCTGGCGGCCGAGGTCGCCCCCGCCGCCGGTGATGCACTGGAATGCGAGCGGCGGGATGCCGGCCTCGACGAGCACCTCGGTGAGCGTGAGGGCCACGAGCGGCGTCGTGCTCGCGGGCTTGAGGATCACGGCGTTGCCGACGGCGAGCGCCGGGGCGATCTTGTGCAGCACGAGCAGCAGCGGGAAGTTGAACGGCGTGATCGCGACGACGACGCCGCACGGCACCCGCAACGCCATGCCGAATTTGCCCGCGCCGTTGCGCGCCGCGTCGAGCGGCAGGATCTCGCCGCGCAGCTGCGAGCCCTCGAACGCCGAGAGACGCAGGATGTCGGGGCAGCGCGTGACCTCGCCGCGCGCCTCTGCGAGCGGCTTGCCCTGCTCGAGCGAGAGCAGCCGCGCGAACTCCTCGATGCGCGCCTCGAGCAGCGCGGCCGCGCGGTTGAGCGCCTCGGAGCGCTCGAAGGCGGTCGTCCGCGCCATCACCGCCGCACCCTCGACCGCCGCCGCGAGCGCGGCCTCGACCTGCTCGGGCGTCGCGTTCGGCACGGTGCCGACGACGTCGCCCGAGAACGGGCTCGTGATCTCGCGCTCGTCCGAGCCGCCGGTCCACTCGCCGGCGAGGTACATCTTCATCGTCGCGTCACCCCTTCTCGTCCGTCTGCGCGAGCTCGCGCAGCCCCCCGACGAGCGCCGTCGCGCCCTCGATCAGGATGCTCCCGTCGGAGCTGCAGCCGAGGAACGTGAACCCGAGCTCGCGGTAGGCGCGCAGCTGCGTGAGGTTGCCGCACAGCGTGCCGGCCGCCTTGCCGTTGGCGCGCGCCGCCTCCGCGACCCGCGCGGCGTGCACGAGCAGCGCCGGATCGTCCGGCGGGCACGTCATGCCGAGGCTGTGGGCCAGGTCGGCCGGCCCGAGGAAGATGCCGTCGACGCCGTCGACGGCGGCGATCGCCTCGACGTCCGCGAGCGCCTCGGCCGTCTCGATCTGGACGATGCAGACGACCTCGGCATCGGCCTCGGCGAGCGAGCGCCTGGCCTGCGCCCAGTGCCACGAGCGGTTGTAGCGGGCGACGCCGCGCGCGCCGCCGTAGCGGCAGTAGCTCGCGCACAGCCGCGCGTCCTCGGCGCTGCGCAGCCGCGGCACGAGCACGCCGTCGGCGCCGAGGTCGAGCGCGTGCATGAAGCGGGGGAGGTCGATGCCCTCGAGGCGCACGATCGACGCGATGCCGGTGCCCTTGAGCGCATGCAGCTGCGAGGTCAGGAGCGCCTCGTCGCCGGCGCCGTGCTCGAGGTCGAGCACGAGCCAGTCGAAGCCGGCGATGCCCATGATCTCGGTCGCGAGCGGCGAGCCCAGGCCGACGAACGCACCGACGACCGGCTCGCGCGCCACGAGGCGCTTGCGGAAGCCCGACGGCACCGCGCCGCTCATCGGGTGGGATCCTGCCGGATTGACATTCGTAAACAATATACAAACGCAGAGCGGGGCTGCCGGGACGGGACGGGGGCGGGCATCAGACCTCCACGACGAGGGTGCCGTCACGCACCGTGACGGGATAGGTCGGCAGCGAGCGCCGGGGGTAGGCGATGCAGCGGCCGGTCTTGATGTGGAACTCGAGCGCGTGCCACGGGCAGACGACGACCTCGCCGTCGAGCCGCCACTCGCGCTTCCAGCCGCTGTCCTCGTCGGCCATGACGGTGCCGCGCACGAGCCCCCGGCAGAGCGGGCCGTTCTGGTGGAAGCACGCGTTCGGCAGCGCGTAGTACTCGCCGTCGACGTTGAAGATCCCGATCTGGCGGTTGCCGAGGTCGAAGACGGCGTGCTCGCCGGGCGCGATCGCCGCGGCGGGGCCGAGCTCGCGGGCGGTCGTCATCGCGCCGGCACCTCGAGCCCGAGCAGGCGCGCCGCGTTGAGGCCCATGACCTTCGCCCTGGCCTCGTCGGAGAGCGGGATCTGCAGCACCTTGTCGGGATGGTCGAAGTCGTGGTGCGGCCAGTCGGACGCGAACACGACGTTGTTCTCGCCGTCGAACAGGCCCATCAGCGTCGCCATGTCGGCCAGGCGCTCGGGCTCCTCGATCGGCTGCGTCGCGAAGTACATCTGCTGCAGGTAATGGCTCGGCCGCTCGGTCAGCAGCGGCACGTCGGTGCGGCGCTCGCTGTACTCCTTGTCGAGGCGCATCGCGAGCCACGGCACCCACGCGATGCCGCCCTCCGTGAACGCGATCTTGAGCGCGGGGAAGCGCACCGGCACGCCCGTCTCGAGCATGCTCACGGCGTTCGCGGCCATCGCGATCGTGTGCGAGAACACGTGTGCCGAGAAGAGCGTTTCGAAGGCCTGGAGGTTGAACGGGAAGATCGGGTTGATCGCCGTGACCGAGTGCAGCACGACGGGCAGCCCGCACTCCTGCGCGGCGTCGTACAGCGGGTCGTAGCGGCGGTGGCCGTAGAGCGGGTCGACGCAGCAGCTCGGCAGGTAGACGCAGGCGACGCCCGGATGGCCCGCGTAGCGGCGGATCTCCTCGGCCGCGACCACGGGGTCGTGGTGCGGCGCGAGCAGCGCGCCCTTGAAGCTCGGATCCCGGTCGAGCCACTGCTCGATCAGCCAGCGGTTGTAGGCGCGCGCGATGGCGACGGCGAAGTCGGGCGGCTTGACGAGCGCGTGCAGCAGCATGCTGTCCGGGAACAGCACGGGCACGTCGACGCCCAGCAGATCCATGTCCTCGCGCAGCTGCAGCGGATCGGTGACCGTCGTGCGGCGGTCGATCGACGACATCAGCGCCCAGGGCACGAACTGCGGCGCGAAGCCGGGCGTGTCCAGGTAGCGCTGCGGGATGCTCGCGCTGATCTCGAGCGACTTGCGCCAGGGCAGCTCGCAGTACGGGATCAGATCGGCCGCGGAGTCGTTGATGTGAACGTCCAAGTCGACCACGAAGAGCTGGTCGAGCAGGGGCGAGCGCCGGTGCTCTGCGAGCACGTGGGGTGTACCGGTCGCCACGGTCAGGCTCCTTCTCCTGGGGGTGTGCGGGACACGTGCAGCTAGCCGTAGGCCTGCAGCGCGACGGAGATCGCCTCGCCGTTGACGCCGCTCGCCGCCTCGCTCGCGAGGAACGCGATCGCGGCGGCGACCTCCTCGGCCGTCACGAGCCTGCCCGCCGCGGTGCGCTCGGCGCGCGCCGCCCAGGCCTGCTCGACCGTCGTGCCGGCGAGCGCCGCCTCGCTCGCGACCTTGCGCTCGGCCGTCGCCGTGCGCACGCTCCCGGGCAGCACGGCGTTGCACGTCACGCCGCTGCCCGCGACCTCGATCGCGACCGCGCGAGCCAAGCCGAGCAGGCCGTGCTTGGAGACCGCGTACGCGCTCATGCGCGCGCCGACGCCGGCGCCGAGGCTCGCGAGCGAGCCGACCATGACGATGCGCCCGCTGCCGCGCTCGAGCATGCCGGGGAGGGCGAGCCGCGTGAGCTCGAAGGGCGCATCGAGGTTGAGCGCCATCGCCTCGCGCCAGCGCTCGGGCCGTTGGCGCCAGACCTCCTGCTCGCCGCTCGAGCCGACGCCCGCGTTGTTCACGAGCACGTCGATCCGCCCGAGCTCGGCGAGCGTCCGGCCGACGACCTCGGCGCAGCCCTCGGGCCGCGCGAGATCGGCCGCGATCCAGCTCGCGCCGAGCTCCGCGCTCAGGCGCTCGAGCTCGGCGCGCGTGCGCGCGACCGCCATCACGTGCAGCCCGGCGGCGGCCAGGGCGTGCGCCGTCGCGCGGCCGATGCCGCGGCCGGCGCCGGTCACGAGCGCGACGCGGCGCGCGCCAGGCGCTGCGGGCTCCGGGCTCACGCCCGCCCGGGGATCTGGAACAGCGGCTCCTCGCCGGCGAGCATGTGCACCGCGTTGTCGGCCGCAGCGCCCGCGCGCCGGCGCGACGTGCCGCGCGTGACGCCCGCGGTGTGCGGCGTCGCGATCACGTTCGGCAGCTGCAGGAGCGGATTCGCCGCCGTCAGCGGCTCCTCGCCGAAGACGTCGATGCCGGCGCCGCGGATCGCGCCCTCGCGCAGGACGGCGGCGAGCGCGTCCTCGTCGACGATGCGCCCGCGGGCGACGTTCACGAGCACCGCGGTGGGCTTCATCAGGCGCAGGCGGCGGTCGTCGATGAGATGGCGGGTGCCCTCCATCAGCGGCACGTGCAGCGAGACGTAGTCGGACTCCGCCAGCAGCTCGTCGAGACCCTCGAGCGTCGCGAACCGCTCGACGCCGAGCGCGTCGAGCTGCTCCTGCGGCACCGGCACGACATCGACCGCGCGGATGCGCATGCCGAGCGCATGCGCGCGCTTGGCGAGCTCGCGACCGCTCGCCCCGAGGCCGACGATGCCGAGCACCTGGTCGCCGAGCTCGTCGCTGACGGGCATGTACATGACGCCCGCGCGGCAGTTGCCGGCCGCCTCGGGAAGATGCTTGGCGAGGCCGAAGATGAACAGCAGGGCGTGCTCGGCGAGCGCCACGGCGCTGAACTGCCCGGGCGTGTTCGCGAGCCGGATGCCGTTGCCGAGGATGTAGTCGACCTCGCTGTGGTCGAGCCCGGTGCCGATCACCTGCCACAGCTCCACGCCCGCCGCCTTGCCGGCGTCGATCATCTCGCGCGTCGCGTGGCCGCCCTGGTCGACGACGACGCGGACGCCGGCGAACTGCTCGGCGAGCTCGCGGTCGTGGTCGAGCAGCGCGAGCGAGAAGCGGCCCGTGGCGACCTCCCGGAAGTCGCTGAGCCACGGCTCGACGTTGCCTTGCTGGACGATGTACAGGACGTCCGCCACGTTCCTCCTCGGGGTGTTCGCGAGACTTCGCGACCGGCCCTCCGGACGGCGCGCGGGATGATTGTAGACTGTTTACGTGTTCGCCGAGGGCATCGCTGCGGAGGGGAGCTGACGTGCGCGTCACCTGGTTCGGGCATGCCTGCTTCGTGCTCGAGCACGACGGCCTCGTGATCGCGACCGACCCCTACACGCCGGCCGACGCCGGTCTCCGGCCGATCGATCGGGAGTGCGACGTCGTGATCATGAGCTCGGCGCTCGACGAGGCGCACGCGTGCGCCGAGGCCGTGCCCGGCTCGCCGCGCGTGCTCAACGCGCTCGACGCGGTCGGGCAGCCGGTCGAGATCGCCGACGGCGTGGTCGTGGAGGCGTTCGCCGCCTCGGAGGGCGAGGACCGGCCCGACGACCCCAAGGCCAACGCGCTCTACCGTTTCGCGCTCGGCGGCGTCGCGGTCTGCCACATGGGCGACATCGGCACGCCGCTCTCCGGCGAGCACGTCGAGCGCCTGCGCGGCCGCGTCGACGTCCTGCTCGCGCTCGCCGGCGCGGGCCTCACGATCGCGCTGCCCGACCTCGACGCCGCGATCGCCGCGATCGGCCCGCGCGTCGTCATCCCCATGCACTTCCAGATCCCGTCGCTGCTCTACGCCGTCGGCCCCGTCGGCGACTTCCTCGACCGCCACGCGGGCGAGCGCATCGTCGAGCACGACCGGAGCACGATCGAGATCGGGCCCGCCGACGTCGGCGCGGACGCCGTGCCGGCGATCCACGTGCTGCAGCCCGCGGGCGACCCCCTGGTGAACGAGAGGACACGGACGTGAGCGCAGCAGAGGCAACGCAGGGCTGGGAGCTCGCGCTCGTCGACTCGGCCTGGCACGGCTCGGAGTACGACGGCCCGCAGGGCCTCGTGCTGGCGCGCGAGCTCGGCTACGAGGGCGTCGACCTGTTCGTCGCGTTCGACCCGGGCCGGCTGTCGCCGGACGAGCGCGCCGCGCGGATCGCGGGCGTGCGCGCCGGCGGCCTGCCCGTCTACTCCGTGCTCTGCACGTGCCTCGGCCTCAACGACTTCAACCCCGCGGTGCGCGAGTACCACATCGAGCGCGCGCGCAACGTGCTCGACTACGCCGCCGAGTTCGAGAGCGTCCGCAACCTCCTCTTCGTGCCCGGCGAGTACATGTTCCAGGGCAGGCTGCTGCCGCGCGAGCGCGAGTGGGAGGCCGTCGTCGACGCCACCGCGCAGGTCGGCCGGCACGCGGCCTCGCTCGGCCTCGACGTCGCGATCGAGCTGCTGCCGTTCGAGCACGCGTTCATCCGCACGCTCGACGACCTCGAGCGGCTGCTGGACGCGGTGGCGCTCGACAACGTCAAGGCCGCGATCGACATCTCGCACCTCTGGCTCGAGCGCATCGAGCCGCAGCAGCTCGACCGCTTCGCCGGCCGCATCGCGCAGGTGCACGTCGCCGACTGCGACGGCACGAACCACGGCGACCTGCCGCCCGGGCGCGGGACGACGCCGTTCGTGCCGTACCTCGAGGCGATCGCGCGCGCCGGCTACCGCGGCTCGGCCTCGGTCGAGCTGGAGTTCCCGCCCGCGGGCGTGCCGATCAGGGACTGGGCCGACGAGGCGCGCTCGGCCACCGCGGCGCTCCTGCGCGCAAGCGGCGTCCGCTAGCGCGGAGGCGCCGCGAGCGTCCAGTCCGGCCGGTCGCCGGGCGTGCGCGTGGCGTCGATCGCGAGCTTCGCGATCGTGCGCTCGCGCTCCAGCGGCTCGGCGCGATCGGCGCGCCTGCCGGGCAGCACGTGCAGGTCGCGCTCGAAGCGGACGCGCGTCGCGACGGCATGCGCGACCGCCGCGTCGTCCCAGGGGTCGACGTCGTCGTCCACGACGGTCACGAGCTTGACGAGGTTGACGGCGTCGAGCGCCGCGTGCGCCGCCGCGAGCGCGTCGCCCGGCGCGTGCGCGGCGAGCGCGACGACGGCCGTGAGCCGGCCGGCGCCGCTCTCGGGCACCGCGACGGCGCGCACGGAGGGCACCGCCGCGCGCAGGGCGCGCTCGAGGCCGGCCGCGATCGCGACGCCGCCGAGCAGCGCGTGCTCCGGGTGGAAGCCCGGGAGGATCGCCTGGTAGATCGCGTCGCGGCGGTGCGTGAGGCGCTGGAACGTCGCCGTGGCGGCGGCCCCGTAGCGCTCGTAGCCGCCGTGGAACTCGGACACGGGGCCCTCCTCGACGGTCGCGTCGAGGTCGAGCTCGCCCTCGAGCACGAGCTCGCAGCCCGCGGGCACCTCGAGCGGCGCGTGCGTGCAGGCCGCGAGCTCGACGGGCTCGCCGAGCAGCGCGCCGGCCACGCGCAGCTCGTCCTCGCCGCGCGCCAGGTAGAGGCAGGCGGCGAGCATGAGCGCCGGGTGGTTGCCCACGGTGACCGCGATCGGCAGGCGCCGGCCCTGCTCGCGCGCCGCGCGAGCGGCGACGGCGAGGTGGTGGTTCGGCGCGATGCCGACGAGCGCGCGCGAGCCGCCGAGCGGGCGCACGCGCGCGATCGACCAGTTGCGCTCGCCGGTCTCGGGGTCGCGCGCGACGATGCAGCCGGCCGTGATGTAGGGCCCGCCCTCGTGCTCGAAGAAGTGCGGGATCGGCAGCTGCGCGAGGTCGGGGTCGCGCACGACCACCTCCTGGCAGGCGCCGGCGGAGACGACGACCGGGTCGATCGGAGCGGCGAGCGCCGCCGCGAGCAGCGCGCCGAGGCCCGCCTCGTCGCTACCGAGCGCCTCGGCGATCCACGCGCGGCCGGGCAGCAGGTTCGCGACGAGCGGCAGCTCGCTGCCGCGCACGCGCCCGGCGCGCACGGGCTCGCGAGCGTGCGCGACGAGCGCGGCTGCGAGCCCGTCGGCGGGGTCGAGGCCGGCGGCGAGCTCGACGAGCCTGCCGTCGGCAGCGAGACGGCCGAGCCACGGCCGCAGCGACTGGGCGTCAGCCGCCAACGCCGAGCTCACCCGAGCGCACGAGCTCGACGACCTGGTCGCGGTCGGGCCCGATCGACGCTCCGGCGGCCACGAACGCGTAGCGCTCCCGGATCTGCCCGTATGCGACGGCCGTGCCGGCGCCGAGCGGCTCGCAGCCGCGCACGTCGATCGCCTGCGCCGCGCTGATCAGCCCGATCGCGAGCATCTCGTCGGCCACGGCGACCTGCTCGGCGAGTCGGCGCGCCGAGAGCGGCGCCATCGTGATGCGATCCTCGATGCCCTCGGCGAGCATCGTCGACGCGGTCTCCGTGGAGAGCGGGTGCGCGAGCGAGCGCGCCTCGACCATGAGCGCCTGGCTCGCCCACGCGAACTCCGAGAGCGCGCACTCGTTGCTCTCGGCCTCGGCCTCCTGGAGGCCGGTGCCGAGCCCCGTGAGCGGCGCCTGCAGCAGCTTGATCGAGCGCTCCATCGCACTCGAGATCGCCGGGACGAGCGCGATCCGGGCGACGTCGAGCGCCGCCGCGAGCGGCAGCGCCTCGTAGTTCGGCACCGAGATGATGAGCTCCTCGCCGACGACGACGAGCGGGTTCTCGTGCGCGGCGTTGAGCTCGATCGCGAGCTGGCCGTGCGCGAAGCCGAGGCCGTCGTCCGCTGCGCCGAGGATCGCTGCGGCGTTGCGGAACGTGAGCGGGTCCTGCAGGTTGCGGGCCGAACCCGCGTTCCAGAGGTACGAGCCGGAGAGCAGATCGCGCATGCGCGCCGAGCGCGCGCGCAGGCCGGGATACGGCCGCACGTCGGCGACCGCCGGGTGGAGGGGGGAGGTGTTGGCCGCGAAGGCCTCCCAGTCGAGCGCCGATGCGACCGTGAGCGCGTCCAGCAGGCGCAGCGCGTCGGCCAGGGCGAGCGCGGCGAGGCCCGTGCCGAAGGAGTTGTTGTTGATCAGCGAGATGCCCTCCTTGGCGGCCAGGGGCATGTCGCCGCAGATCCCGTGCGCGAGGTCGGCGAGCGGCCCGAGGTCGCTCTGGCCGGCCGATCCGAGCAGGCGCACGCGCGGCGTCTCGCCGGCGTTGAGCGCGTCGACGACGCGGCCGAGCAGCTCCATGCGGACGCCCGAGGTGCCCTTCGCGAAGCCGTTGGCGAGCCGTGCCATGGCGGCGCGCACGACCTCGCGCGGCGCATCGGGCCCGGCCGCCATGCGGTGATCGGCGATCAGGCGGCGGTTGTAGGCATCCATCTCGTCGGCGCCGACGCGCACGCGCTTGCGCACGCCGACGCCCGTCGTCACGCCGTACACGCCGGCGCCGTCCGTGACGCCGATGGCGCGCTCGACCACGTCGCGCGCGGCCTGCACGCGCTCGAACGCCGCCGGCGCGACCTCGACGCGCTCGCCGCCACGGGCGATGCGCACAAGCTCGTCGAGCGTCAGCTGCTCGCCATCCAGGACAACGGTCATCGCGCGCCAGTATTGCGGCCTACCCGCATGGCGGGTCGCGATCGGCGCCGGGACGGATCGAACGACCAGAGTCCCGGGACGCCGCGAGGCGTACGATGGCCCGATGGTCGGCGCGCTCCTCCAGGCGCGCCGGGCGGTCATCGGGCCGCCCGGCTGGCGCTTCTTCTCGTTCTGGCTCGCGCTCGCCATCACGAACCTCGGCACCTGGGCCGGCGTCGTCGCGCTGCAGCTGCAGATGCTCGACCTGACGGGCGACCAGGCCTACGTCTCGGCCGTCGTCGTCGCGGAGTACCTGCCGGCGGTGATCCTCGGCACGGTGCTCGGCCACCTGCTCGACCGCGTGCCGCCGCGCAGCGGCCTCGCGGCCTGCGAGCTGCTGGCCGCCGCGGCCTGGGCGCTCATGGTCACGACCGGTCGCGCCGGGACGATCGTCGCGCTCGCGCTGATCTGCGGCGTGACGACGGGCATCTTCAAGATCGTCTCGACGGCCGTCGTGCCGCAGCTCGTGGACGACGACCAGCTCGACTCCGCGAACGGCGCCATCCTCACGGCGCAGACGCTCACGAACGTCGCCGGTGCGGCGCTCGGCGGCACGCTCGTCGGGCTCACGTCGGCCAACGACGTGCTGCTCCTGAACGCCGTCTCGTTCGTGCTCTCGGGCGCGCTGCTGCTGGCCTTCAGCCGCGTGCCGCGGGTCGCTCCGCCGCAGCCCGCCGGTGCGCTCCCGACCGGCAGCCGCGCCTGGCTGCGCCGCGCCGCCGTAGGCGCGCGGCGCTGCCTGACGACGCCGGTGCTGCGCATGATCACGTTCAGCCTGCCGGTCGCGTCGATCGCGCTCGGCATCGTCATCGCCGCGTCCGTGCCGATGCTGCGCGACACCTACGGCGCGTCCAACCTGCAGGTCGGCGCGATCCTCGCGCTCGACGCACTTGGCATCGCGATCGGCACGAGCATCCCGTCGCGCTCGGCCGGCTACCTCACGGGCCTCGGGCTCCTGGCGCTCGGCTGGGGCGGCTTCGGCGTGGCGCCCGACCTCTGGATCGCGGGGCCGCTCTCGGTCGTCGGCGGCATCGGCAACGGCGTCGTGATCGTGCGCTTCCGCACGATGATGCAGCGTGAGACGCCGCCGCACGAGCGCGCCAGCACGATCGGCTTCGCATACGCGATCACGTTCAGCATGATCGTGCTCGGCCAGGTCGCGGTCGTCCCGCTCGCGAACACGCTCGGCGACCGCGCGACGTTCACGCTCGCCGGCACGATCTTCGCCGGCGGCGGGCTGGTCGCGGCGCTGGCGTGGCCGAAGGCGCTCGGCGAGGCGGCTCACGTGCCCGCCGAGGCGCTTCCGGACGGCTCCCCCGTCCGTGCACGATAATCATGATTATGACAAGTAACGCTCGAATGAGCCTGAGGGTCATGGTCCTTCCGGCTCCTCGCCGGCGCCGTCGGCGGCGCTCGTGAGGCGCGCAGAGTCCGCGCTGGGCGCTGCACACCGGCACTGAACGAGGCAGATGTCTCAAGCGGCCGGTTCGGGGCGGCGCTGAAGCACCCGCATCCGGCGCCGGCCGGATCAGGCGTCAGCCGGCGAGCTCGACCTCGATCAGCGGGCTGCCGGCCAGCCACTTCTCGAGCTCCGCCGGGCCTGTGCTGCGGGCAGGGCTCATGGCGCCGTTGAGGTCGTCGAGGATCTGCGTGAGGATCCGCCGCCGTTCCGCCTCGCCGGGCACCGTCCTCGCGACCGCCGCGAGGTCGGCCTGCACCCCGTGCTTGAGATGGAACGTGAACGCGGGGTTCGCGAGCAGGTTCGCGTACCAGCCGCGCCGGCCGGGCAGGCCGCTGAGGTAGATCCGGCCGTCGACGCGGTAGAACCAGGTCTCGATCCTGCGCGGCTCGCCGCTGCGGGCCCCGGTCGTCGTGATGTCGATCGTACGGTCGCGCGCCGGCGAGGCGTGGTCGATCTCGAGCGCCCGCCGGACGGCGTCGTCCATCACGCGACGCACTCCGGATGGGCCTTCGTGAAGCGCTCCGCGGACGCCGGGTCCTGCGCCAGCAGCGCGGCCGGCCGGATCGGCCGGCGGACGAGCTCGCCGGCGCAGTTCGGGCACGTGCCGGCGAAGCGGTCCTCCGTGCAGGCGGCGCAGAACGTGCACTCGTAGGTGCAGATGCGCGCGTCGGCGCTGTCGGGCGGCAGGTCGCGGTCGCAGCACTCGCAGTTGGGACGCAGCTCGAGCATCTCGGGCTCCTCGTTCGTCAGGCGCGCACGCGCGCGTTCTCGGGGTCGTAGAGGACGTCTGCGCCGAGCTCGGCCGGGAGCTCCTCGCCCAGCGCCTCGACGCTCAGCGGCAGGCCGGGCGCGAGCGCACGCGGCAGATACGCGGTCGTGAGCATGCGCCCGACGGTGAAGCCGTAGGCGGCGCTGCGCACGCGCCCGACGACCTGCCCTGCGGCGAGCACGGCCTCGCCGCCGTAGATGCGCTCGTAGGCGCCGGAGCCGACGAGCAGCGTGCGCAGGCGGCGCTCCACGCCGCGCTCGCGCTGCGCCTCCACGGCCGCGCGGCCGCTGAACTCGCCCTTGCGCGCGAGCGCGACGCAGAAGCCGAGGCCCGCCTCGTCGGGGGTGTCCCCGGCCGTGAGGTCGCTGCCGAACGCGCGGTAGCCCTTCTCCATGCGCAGCGAGTCGAGCACGCGGTAGCCGACGCGACGCACGCCGTGCTGCTCGCCGGCGGCGGCCAGGCGATCCCACACGTGCACCCCCCACGCCGGCTCCGCGTAGAGCTCGTATCCGAGCTCGCCGACATAGGTGATGCGCTGCGCCCAGACGCGCGCGCCGCCCACGTCCAGCTCCCGGCCCCGGCCGAACGGGAGCGCGTCGCCCGAGACGTCGTCGGCGCTCACGGCGGCCAGGACGTCGCGGGCGCGCGGCCCCCAGATGCCGATCACGCAGGTCGCGTCCGTCTCGTCCCGCAGCTCGACGGGGTCGTCATCGGGGCGCTGGTGCAGGCGCAGCCAGCCGAGGTCGGAGTCGATCGCCCCCGCGCCCGTGACGACGCGGAAGCGCTGCTCGCCGAGGCGCGCCACGGTGAGGTCGGCGACGATCCCGCCGCGCGCGTTGAGGAACTGCGAGTAGACGACGCGGCCGGGCTCGCGGGCCACGTGCGCGTCGCACACGCGCTCGAGCAGCGCCGCCGCGCCGGGCCCCTCGACGGCGATCTTGCCGAACGACGAGAGGTCGATCATGCCGGCGCGCTCGCGCAGCGCCGCCGACTCCGCGGCGAGCGTCGCCTGATATGGCGGCTCGGCCCAGCCGAAGGCGCGCTGCTCCTCCCCCGCCCGCCGCCAGGGCTGCCCGGGCCGCACG
>DASXXY010000340.1:0-11883 GCA_036502805.1 Gaiellales bacterium
GTCCAGCCGCCGCAGCATCTCGGTGACCGAGGGGGCGGCGATGCCGAGCTCGGACGCGATGGCCTGCGTGCCGACCGCCTCGTCGTCCTGGGCCAGCGCGTAGATCGCGCTGACGTAGCCCTCGACGCTGGGCGTGAGAGCTGTGCGGTTCACGGGAGAGGGGCGCTCGATACTCGGTGGCATCCGCCACAAAATCTAGCGCGTCGCCCCTCGGTCATGGGGCGGGCTCGGAGCCACTACAGTCCAGCGCGGCCAGTGGCGGAGGAGCGGCGCGTGCGGATCACCCGGAACGTCGAGCACGGAGCGTGAACCAGGTCGAGGCCGGGGCCGCCCTGGCGTTCGCGCGCGAGATCGGTGAGCGCATCGGCGCGCGGCCTGCGGACGCGGCGCGGATGGCCGAGCTGCTCGTGCGCGCCGAGGTGGGCGGCCATCCGTCGCATGGCCTCCGCCGGCTCGTGCAGTACGCCGCCGGCTGGCGCGAGGGGATCATCGTGCCGTCCGCCCAGGCGGCCGTCGTGCGCGACGAGGGCTCGACGCTCACGCTCGACGGCCACGCCGCGCTCGGGCAGGTCGTGTGCACCGAGGCCGCCGACCTCGCCGCGCAGCGCGCGCTCGCACACGGCGTCGCCGCGGTCGCCGTGCGGCGCTCGGCGCACTGCGGGCGGCTCGCCGACTACGCCGACCGCGCCTGCGGCCATGGCGTCGCGACCCTGCTGTTCGCGAACGACTCAGGCGCCGCCCAGACGGTCGCGCCGCCCGGCGGCCTCGCCGCGCGGCTCTCGACGAACCCGCTCGCGGCAGGCGTTCCGCGCACCGGCGCTCCGCACCTGATCATCGACATGGCCACGAGCGTCGCCGCGTTCGGCAAGGTGCGCGTGCTCGAGGACGCGGGGAAGCCCGTGCCCGAGGAGTGGGTCAGGGACGGGCTGCTGCAGCTCGTCGGCGGCGCGAAGGGCTTCGCGCTCGCGCTGCTGGTCGAGGCGCTCGCGGGCGTCCTGACCGGCGCCGGGGCGTCGTCGGCGGATCCGGGCGCGGACGATCAGGGCATCTTCGTGCTGGCCTTCGACCCGGCGCGCTTCGGCGCGCCGGACGAGCTCGCCGAGCGGCTCGAGGCGATGCTCGGCTACGTGCTCGACGTGCCGCTCGAGCCCGGCGCGCCGCCCCTGCGCGTGCCTGGCAGCGGCCTCCCGCCGCTGCCGCTGGATGCGGCCGCGCAGTTCGCGGTCGCGCCGGCGCTGGCCGAGCGGCTGGCGACGCTGGCGGCGGAGCTCGGGGCGCCGGCGCTGACGTGAGCGCTCGCCTGCACGATCGGGGTCAGACCCCTGTCGTTCACGCCTCGAAGCCTGTGCCAGACTCGAACTCCCGCGTGCACGATAGGGGTCTGACCCCGATCGCGCAGGTCGCGCCAAACGCTTCCGGCACGGCGCCAGTTCGCCGGTGGCGAGCGCTCGCACGCGACGTGATCACTTCCTACAGCGGCAGCGGCTCGTAGCGGAAGCAGCGGGACGTCGAGCCGCCGTCGACGCGCAGGCCGGTGCCGTTGACGTACGAGGCGTCGTCGGAGAGCAGGAACGAGATCGCTCCGGCGAGCTCGTCGGGCTGCGCGACGCGCCCCATCGGCGCGAGCTCGCCCTCGAGGCGCAGCGCCTCGTCACGCTCGACGCCGGGCGGCAGCAGCGAGTCGGTCATCGGCGTCTGGACGGTGCCCGGGAGGATCGTGTTGCAGCGGATGCCGTGGTGGCCGTAGTCGGTGCAGACGTTGCGGGCGATCTGCGCGACGCCGGCCTTCGCGGCGCCGTAGACGAAGTAGCCGGGGAACGCCACGACGCCCTGGATCGACGCGACGTTGACGATCGCGCCGCCGCCGCTCGCGAGCATCCGGCGCACGGCCACCGCGGTGCCGTACATGGGGCCGTTGAGGAGCAGCCGGAGGCCGCGGTCGATGTGCTCGGCGTCGGCCTCGTGCGCGCGGGCGCTCCAGTCGATGCCGGCGTTGTTGACCCACGCGCGCAGCGTCCCGGCGGCCTCGGCGGCGTCCGCCGCGCGCTCGTGCGACGACCACTCGCCGATGTCGCCGGCGACGGCGCTCGCGTCTGCGCCGAGGCTCGCGACCGCCTGCTCGAGGGCCTCCGCGTTCCAGTCGACGCAGACGACGTGGTAGCCGTCGGCCACGAGCCGGCGCGCGACGGCCAGCCCGATCCCCATCGCTGCGCCGGTCACGACGGCGCTCGGCCTTGTTGCCATGCTCTCTCCTGTCAGCGCGGCGCGGACGCGCCGTGGGCGATTCTGCGCGGACGGTAGCGCGCATCCTCTACGCTCGGCCCCCGGTGCTGCTCTACGACAACGCGGTCTCGGCGAACGCGCTCAAGGTGCGCTTCCTGCTCGCCGAGCTCGGGCTCGCGCACGAGCGCCGCGAGGTGCCGCTCGAGCACCCGCGTCCCGGCTGGTACCTCGCCCTGAACCCGCTCGGCGGCGTGCCCTCGCTCGAGGACGACGGGCTCGTGATGGCCGAGTCGAACGCGATCCTGCGCTACCTCGCCGTGCGCGAGGGGCGGACCGACCTCTACCCGGCCGAGCCGGCCGAGCGCGCGCGCGTCGATCAGTTCCTCGACCGCTTCGGGCTCACGTTCCGCGCCGCGTTCTTCCCGATCGAGGCGGCGGCGCTCGGCTTCGTGCCGGGCGTCGGCTTCGGCGCCGGCGAGCCCGACCTCGCCGCCGCGCGCGCCAGGGAGCGCGAGACGGCCGCGACCGTCGCGCTGCTCGAGAGCCTGGTCGCCGCCAACGGCAGCGTGCTCGGGACGTTCACGATCGCCGACTGCTGCGTCGCGCCCGTGCTCTTCCGCACGGGCAGCACCGGCATGGACATGGCGCCCTATCCGAAGCTGCGGCGCATCCGCGAGGCGGTCGTGGCCCGCGACGCGTTCGCCGCCGCGGGCCCCGTCCTCTAGCTCGGGTCAGACGCGCGCGAGCTCCTGCTCGCGCCGGCTCGCTGCGCCGGAGACGGCCTCGATCAGGTCGCCCGGAGCGCGCTCGCCAGCCCGTCCCGCGTCGTCTCCGGCCTCGAGCTCCGCGGCATCGGCCGCGACCTTCTGCGTGTGCAGCTCCCACGCGCCCCACCAGATGGTGACGGTCGCGAGCACGCCGAGCACGCCCGTCAGGGCGTAGGCCGCGCGCGGCCCGGCCGCCTCGATCAGCGGGCCGCCGACGGCGATCGAGGCCGACATCGCGATCACGACGATCGCCTCGCCGGCCGCGAACACGCGGCTGCGCAGCTCGTCCGGCGTGCGCTGCTGGCGCACGGTCTCCTCGGCGACGTTGACGAACGTGTCGAAGACGCCGCCGATCAGCTGCGTGATGCAGACGAGCCACAGGAACGGGGCGATCGAGACCGAGCCGAGCATCAGCGAGAGGCCGAGCGTGCCCGCGACGAGCGACCAGTACGTGGAGCGCTTGACGGCGCGCGCGGCGACGACCGAGCCGAGCAGCGTGCCGGCGCCCCACGAGCTGATCAGCAGGCCGTAGCCGAGCGAGCCCGCGCCGAACAGCTCGGCGAGCGGGAACTCGGACACGAGCAGTGCGCCGACGCCGGCGAGGATGAGCACCCAGGCGCCCGTGATCCAGCGCAGCACGCGGTCGTTCCAGAGGAAGGCGAAGCCGGCTCCGAGCCCGCCGCGCAGCTTCTCGCCGGTCGTCGCGTTGAAGGAGCCGACGACGCTCCAGGCGAGCGCGGCGGAGGCGGCCAGCGTGATCGCGTTGAAGGCAAACGCCCACGAGCCGCCCACGGTCGCGACGAGGATGCCGCCGGCGACCGGCCCGAGCATGAAGCCGAGGTTGCTGGCGCGCGAGCGCGTCGCGTTGGCCCACACGAGCTCGTCGGCCGGCACGAGGTTCGGGATCGCCGCCGTCGAGGACGAGAGGTACGGCGACTGCGCGATCGCGCCGACTGCGGCGAGGCCGATCAGGACCGTCGGGGCGTGTGCGAACACGAGCGCGACGTTGACGACGGCGCCCGCGGAGTCGGAGATGATCATCACCCTGCGGCGGTCGTAGCGATCGCCGAGCATGCCGGCGAACGGGGCGGCCAGGCCGTAGGTGCCGACCACGGCGAGCAGCGCGGCCGAGCCCCAGACGGCCGAGTGGGTGCGGCCGAAGACGAGCGCCATGAGCGCCACGAATGCGATCTCGCCACCTGCGACCGAGAGCATGCGGCCGATCGAGAGGCGGTGGACTGCGGTTCTGTATGGAGTCGAGCTGTGCATAGGGCGGCCTTGCGGACAGGGGTGTACCGAGACGCCGGCTTGCGCCGGTGACTCCTACCCCGTGAGGGAGACGCAGCTGTGGTGTCTAGTACGCCGCGCTGGCAGCGACCGCACGCACCGCTGCACCGGCCCGGAGGGCAGGAGCAGTTGGCGTAGGTTCGGTCGGCATGCGCATAAAGGCGTCTCTTGGTTGCGGGCACGCAGATGCGCCCACGACATCAAGGATAGCAGGGAACCCGGCGGCCGTTGCCAGGCGGCCGCCGCGTGTCAGGCGGCGCGCGAGCGGCGGGCCTGCAGCGCCCGGCGCAGCACCGTCTCGCCGTCGAGCACGCCGTCGAGCTTGGCGCCGAACGTGCGCATGTCGTCGGCGCCGTAGATCAGCGTGCGGCGCAGCTCGAGCAGCTCGCCGTCGCCGGCGTTGACGCCCGGGTTGGTCGTCACGGCTGCCGCGTACCCCGCGGCGCGCACGTACTCGACCTCGCGTGGCCCGTAGAGGCCGGCCGGATAGCAGAAGCTCGTGAGCGCGTACGGGACGTGCTGCTCGATCTCGAGCTTGGAGACCGCGATCTCCTCGCGCGAGCGCGCGTCGTCCACCTGCGGCAGGAGCGGGTGCGTGCGCGTGTGCGACTGCACGTCCACGAGGCCGTCGGCGAGCAGCTCGCCGACCTCGTCCCAGGTCAGCGCCGGGGGCGGATCCTCGTACCAGTGGAACGTCTCGTCGCCGTCGATGATGCGGCTCGGCAGGTAGACGGTCGCCGGGATCGCGAACTCGGCCAGGACCGGCGCGGCCGCCACGAGGTTGTCGCGGTAGCCGTCGTCGAACGTGACGCAGATGTAGCGGCCGTCCACGGGCCGCTGCAGCAGCTCGAGCGCATGGTCGAGGCGGATCGGCTCGGCGCCGCTCTCGGCGACCGCCCGCATCTGCTCGCGGAAGCGCGTGGGGGAGACCGAGAGCGAGTCCGCGGCGGCGGCGATGCGGTGGTAGCCGAGGATGCGCACGCCGTCCCACGACGGGACGCTGCGGCGCGGCCGCGAGACGCGCGCCCGCTGGTAGGCGCGCGCTGCGAGGTAGGCGGGCCGCAGCGTGCGCGTGCGCGACGCCGCGAGCTCGGCGCAGAGGCCCTCGATGCGGTCGACCATGACGTCCGTCGAGTAGCGCGCGGCGATCAGCGCGTGCCCGCGCTCGCCGCGGCGAGCGCGCTCGCCGCGATGCTCGAGGGCGTCCACGATCGCGCCGGCCAGCAGGTCCGGGCGCTCGGGCGGCACGAGCCAGCCGGTGTCGCCGTCGCGCACGACGTCGGGCGTGCCGCCGACGGCGCTCGAGACGACGGCGCGGCCGAGCGCGAGCGCCTCCAGCGCGGCGACCGGCAGGCCCTCGCGGCGCGAGGGCAGGACGACCACGTCGGCCAGCGCGAGGTACGCGGCGGGGTTGTGCTGGAAGCCCGTGAAGTGCACGGCGCCGGCGATGCCGAGGCGCTCCGCCTGCGCGATCAGCGCGTCGTGGTCGGGTCCGCCGCCGACGAGCAGCAGCCCGGCCTCCGGAACGGCCTCGAGCACGCGCGGGAACGCGTCGAGCAGCACGTCGACGCCCTTGACCGGGAAGTGGCGGGCGATCGAGACGACGCGGGGCGTGCGCTCGGGCACGGGCGACTCGAGCGGCAGGAGCGACGCGCGCTGCAGCGCCGCGAGGTCGACGCCTGGCGGCACGAGGCCGATGGCGGGCGCGAGGCGATGCCGGCGGATGCCCTCGGCGGCGGCGTCGGAGACCGCCGTGACGTGCGCGCGCGAGGCTCGCAGCAGCAGCGCTGCGACGCGCTCCTCGGACTCCTCGATGCCGTGCAGCGTCGTCAGCAGCGGGATCTGCGGGGCGGCCGCCGCGACGACGAGCGTCGAGCGCACCGATTGCGTGTAGATGACGTCCGGCCGGAACTCGCGGACGAGCGTGCGCATCGTCCGGAACCAGTCGGGAAAGCTGCCGATGCCCGGCCGCTCGGCGACGCGGTGCCGCTCGAGGCCGGCGATCGCGGCGGGCGCGAAGTCCTCCGGCGGGCCGTGGACGATCAGCACTGCATGGCCGCGGGCGATGAGCCCGCGGGCGTAGGCGACGGTCAGCCGCTCGCTGCCGCCGAGTCCCAGTCCTGGGGTGACGAGGAGAATGCGCACGTCTCTCACTATGGTCGAAGAGCGAGCCGCCGATCGGGGGCCAACCGCGCCCTCGGCGACACTACGGTGAGAGTGGTGAGCGCCCCCACCGTGTCCGCTCCGCGCACGTCGGTCGCCGGCAGCGCGGTGAGCATCATCGGCTCGACGATCGTCACGCTGGCGATCGGCTACGTCGCCTCGATCGTGCTCGCGCGCTCGCTCGGCCCTGCGGGGCGAGGGCTCGTGGCGGTCATCCAGTCCGACGTCGTGCTGTTCGTGAGCCTCGTCGGCCTCGGCACGCCGACGGCGATCACGTTCTTCGCGAGCCGGAGGCCCCGCTACCAGGCGGCGCTGAGCGGCTTCGCGCTCGTCTACACGGGTGCGCTGACGGGGCTCGCGGCGCTCGGCGTGCTCGTCGGCGGCGGCTGGCTGAGCGACCACCAGGGCCGTGGCTTCGACGAGCGCCTGTGGTGGCTCGGCGCTGCGCTGATCCCGCTCATGTACTACGAGTACTTCGTCGCGAGCCTGCTCAACGCGCGACGCTCGTACGGCCTCCAGAACCGCCTCAACGTGCTCGGGCGCGTGGGCACGCTCGCGGCCACGCTCGGCCTCGTGACGGGGCTCGGCTGGGGCGTCGCGGGCGGCCTCGTCGCGGCGGCCATGATCTCGCTCGTGCGCATCGCGGGCTGCCTGCCGCTCGTCGCGCAGATCGGCATCAGGCTGCCGGCGCGCCACCTGCTCGCGGCCACGCTGCACTACGGCAGCCGCGTCACGATGGGGCAGCTCTTCCGCTTCTTCTCGGGGCGCTTCGACGTGCTCGTGCTCTCGCTGCTCGCGTCGCTCACGACCGTCGGCAACTACGCGGTCGCACAGACGGTCGCCGAGATCGTGCTCGTCGTGCCGCAGTCGTTCGGCTTCGTCGTGATGCCCATGGTGGCGGCCGGCGAGTCGCACCGCGCCGCGCCCGCGCTGCGGCTCGTCGGCACGCTCGCGGTGGTGGGCGTGGCCGTCGTCGCGGTCGTCGGCCCGGCGCTGATCCTGCTCGGCTTCGGCTCGGCGTTCCGCCCTGCGCTCGTGCCGTTCTTCATCCTGCTGCCGGGCATCTGGATGCTCGGCTGCGCCAACATCTGCGGCTCGGTGCTCTCGGGCAGGCGGAAGCCCGGCGCGGCCTCGGTGCTCGCGGGGCTGGCCGCGCTCGCCACGCTCGTCCTCGACCTCGCGCTGATCCCGCCGTTCGGCGTCGTCGGCGCGGCCATCGCCTCGACGCTCGCCTACGGGCTGTACGGGCTCTCGAGCCTCGTGCTCGTCGGCCGCGAGCTCGGCACGCCGCTCGCGCAGCTGCTGTTCGTGACGCGCGCGGAGGCGGGCGGCTACTGGAAGATGGCTGCGACGCGGCTCGCGATCGCGCGCCACGAGTAGCGCTCGACGATCGCAGGGCGCGCGGACAGCCCGAGGGCGTCCGCCGCGACGGGGTCGGCGAGCAGATCGCGCAGCGCCTCCGCCATCGCGCTCGGGTCGTGCGCCGGCACGGTCACGCCGCCACCCGTCTCGGCCAGCAGCTCGCTGATGCCGGGGATCGCCGAGCCGACGACTGCGCGGCCGGCGGCGAGGTACTCGGCGAGCTTCATCGGGCGGCCGATCGCGAGCGCCGCGCTGCCGGGCGAGAGGCACACGCGCGCGGCGGCGACGTAGGTCGCGACGAGCGCGCGGTCGTCCACGAAGCCGGCGAAGCGCACGCGCCCGGCGACGCCGTGCTCGCGCGCCGCCTGCTCGATCGCGTCGCGCTGGTCGCCGTCGCCGACGAACAGGAGCAGCGCGTGCGGGCGCTGCGCGACGACCTGCGCGAACGCCTCGACGACCGTCGGGAAGTCGTTCCACCAGGCCAGCAGGCCCACGAAGAGGATGTGCTCGTCGGCGGGGTCGAGCGAGAGCTCCGCGATCGCCGCGGCGCGGTCGCGGGGCGCGAAGAGCTCGGCGTCGGCGCCGTTCGGGAGGATCTCGACGCGCTCGGGGGGCACGCCGAACTCGCCAACGAGGCGGTCGCGGAGATGCTCGGTGACGGGCAGCAGGCGGTACGCGGAGCGCCAGGCGACACCCACTGCGGCGCGCTTCACGCCCTCGGTCACCCGGCGGCCGAGGGCGAGCCGCTGTCCGGGCGCGATGTCGACCGACGTCAGGGCGTTGACCTCGAGCACGACGCGGTAGCCGAGCGCGCGGCCGGCGGCGATCACGGGCAGGACGCCCCAGTCGTAGCGCACGTAGAGCGAGCGGGCCGTCCGGCGGCGCGCCGCGAGGCGCAGCAGGCCGATCCCGTTGACGCGCAGCAGGCGTGCCGCCTTGCCGGCGTCGGACGGCGCCGCCTGGGTGTAGCGCACGCCCGGGATCGCCGGATCGCCGCCGCGCGAGACGAGCTCGACGCTGCAGCCGGCCGCGACGAGGCCGCGCGCGATCTCCGTCACGTGCACGCGGCGCGCGTCTGGGTAGGCGAGATCGATGTCGGCGACCTGCACGACGCCCGTCCGGGAGCGCGTCACGACGTCCGCTCGAGATGCTGCAGGAGCGCGCGCTCGGTGGCCTGCCAGGTGCCGGGGTTGTCGACGAAGGAGGCCGTGCCGGGCAGCACGCGGCGCAGGATGGCGCGCGCCTCGGCGGCGTGGCCCCGGCGCGCCAGGAGCGCCGCCTCGTCCGCGATCTGGAGCCCGGCCGCGGTCAGCGCGAGGCGCAGCGACGGGTTCGGCGACCGCTGGCCGAGCGGCCGGCCGGGATACAGCAGGACGCCGTCACCGTTGCCGATCTGGCCGGGCTCGTCGCCGTGGTTGCGCGCATCCGTATACGGGTCGCCGGTGAAGTCGTCGACCGACCAGTAGAGGACGCCCGCGCCGCCCTGCAGCCACGTGGCCGGCGCGACGGCGAGGTTGCCGACCGCATCCTGGTCGAGCAGCAGCGTCGGGCTGCCCTTGCTCTCGCAGCACGACGAGTACACCCAGGCCTCGGCACCCAGCCGGTGCGTCGTCGCGAGCACGCCGGGGTTGAGTGCTCCGAGATGCATCGACCATGCGCCCACGGCGTCGCCGACGTCGTCCTTCGGCGGCGCGGTGACGAGCTGCCGCACGGTCGGCGCGGAGCGCTTCAGCGCCGCGCCCCAGCGGCGGATGCCGTCGAGTTGCGACGCAGTGGGCTCGTCGTAGACGTAGGAGTACGGCACGGCCGACGGGCGCGTGGCGTGCAGCTTCGCCGCGGCGCTGCCGACGCGCCGCGCGAGCTGCCGGAGATCGGCGTCGGACTCGTCGCCGCCGAGCGCGTCGGGCCGCAGGCCGACGGCCGCGTCGCCGCCCGCCTGGGTGCCGTCGCCGATGCCGTAGCGCGTGAGCAGGCGCGTGTAGACCGGCGCCGAGTCCTCCCGGTGCTCGGCCGCGTCGGCGTGGTTGCCCCAGACGAGGAACCACGTGCGCACGGCGTGCTGCCGCGGGAGCGTCACGGCGGCCACGCGCAGGCGGAACGCCACCGCGTGCGCGCCGACCGTGACCGTGCCGCGGTAGAGCCCGGCGCGCTGCGTGCGGGGCACGCGGACCGTGATCCAGAAGACCTGCCTGGTGCCCGCCTGCGGCCTGACGGCCACCGGCACGAGCGGGTCGGGCACGTCGCCGAGCATGCCCGACGGGAGCGCGCTCGAGTGGGCCGTCACCGGGACCGTGAGCTCGCGCAGGACGCTCACGGCGCCGGCCAGCCGTGCGCCGCCGGCGGCCACGAGCGCACCCGCCCGCGGCCTGGCCGGCAGGCCGTGGTCGACCACGATCTGGAACGACGCGCGCCCGCCGCGCGGCGCGACGAGCAGGCCGTCCCAGCGCGCGGCGCGCGCTCCCGGCTGCAGCTTCACGAAGCCGCCCGCAACCCACACGTGGGTCGCGGTCGAGCGCCCGGTCGTCCAGGCGGCCGTGAGCAGGCCGACGAGGCCCACGGCGAGCACGCAGGCCGAGGCCTGCAGCAGCGAACGCCGGCCGCGGACGGGACGATCACGCATGTGCGCTGACGCTCCCGGCGCCCCGTGCGGTGGCGAAATCCTCCACTAGCCTGAGCCTATGCGCGCTGCCGCCGCTTCGCTCATGGCACCCGATCTGCGGGGGAGCGCTCGCCTCCTCTGGCTGCTGTCCATGCTCGCCGGGCTCCTCGTGATCTGGGAGGCGCCGCGGCAGCCCCTGCTCGTCGTCGCCGTGCCGGTCGTGTTCGGCGCGGTCGCGCTCGCGGTTCGCTCGCCCGCCTGGCCGCTCGGCATCGTCACGGGGGCGACGCTGATCTCGCTGCTCGCCGCCGGTCGCCTGCCCAAGGGCGGCACGATCGGCATCTACACCGCCTGGCTGCTGCTGAGCCTCGCCGTGACCGTCGTGCGGCGCGACCGCGTGCATCCGCCGCTGCGGCTCGCGCTCGACTTCTCGGCCGCCGGCACGCTCGCGCTCGCGGCCATCATGCTCGCGCGCCTGCCGGCCTCGGGCGACTACGCCTACGGCCTCAACAAGGTCGAGCTGTACCTGCTCGCGGGCGTCGTGCCGTACGTCGTCGGCATGGTCGTCGGCTACGTGCGCAAGGACACCGAGCTGTTCTTCCGCGTCTACGTCGGGATGGCCGTCGCCGCGGCGCTCTACAACTCGTACCTGATCGCCACCGGCAGCGCGGACAAGCAGTTCTCCGACCGCTACTCGCTCGACTCGTCGATCGACGTGATCGGGCTCGGGCGCACGATGGGCGAGGTCTCGCTCGTGATCCTCTTCCTGCTCGTGCGCGCCTCGACCGTGCGCAGCCGCGTCCTGCTCGCGCTCGCGCTCGCGCCCGTCGCGATCACGTTCATCAGCTCCGGCTCGCGCGGCCCCGTGATCGGCATGGTCGTCGCGCTGCCCTCGGTGCTGCTGTGGCGCGCTGCCAGCCCGATGGTCGCGCGCCGTCTCGCCGTCTCGCTCGTCGCGGTCGGCGCCCTGGCCGTCGTCGCGGTCGTCGCGTTCGTGCCGCCCGAAGCCACCCAGCGCTCGCTCTCGATCTTCCAGACGACGCAGGAGACCGGCGACACGTCGAGGATCGTGCTCTGGGGCGAGGCCATCCACGCGTTCTCGTCCAGCATCGTGCACACGCTCTTCGGGATCGGCACCGGCGGCTACGCGGCGATCTCGACGACCGGGCTGCTCTACCCGCACAACATCGTGCTCGAGGTCGGCGCCGAGCTCGGCGTGGTGGGGCTCCTGGCGCTCGCGGCGTTCGTGATCTCGGTCGTCGTCCGCCTGCTCGGGCTGCTGGCCCAGGGCGGCGAGAGCGCCGGCTGGTCCGGCCTCGTGCTGACGCTCTTCGTGTTCGCGCTCGTCAACGCGCAGTTCTCGGGCGACGTGCCGTACAACTCGAGCCTGTGGCTCTGGGGCGGCCTCGCGAGCGGGCTCGTGGCCGCATCCCGCATGGGCGCCGCTCATGCGTCGCGGCAGCGCTCGTAGTCGCGCTCGAG